>USIZ01000172.1 GCA_900554855.1 uncultured Eubacteriales bacterium
GTGCGATATTCGGATGGCAGCTGCGACTATCTCTCCATTGATGACTGCCGCAGCAACGGCGCCCAGATCCAAAATGCGATCTGCTTCCTGAACATGGATCCCTGGATGGTGTGGGAGGTCAACGCATCCAAGACGGTTCAGTCTGTCCGCGTTGTGGGTGAGACCCATGCAAATATGACGCCTGCGCTGGTGCGTACTGCGGCGAAGTTCTTGAGCGGAGCGGAGTTCCAGCTGTTTTATAAGAACGATGAGCACGGGTTTGCTGAGAATCACAGCAAGCGCATTTATACCGCTGACGGCGCATTCGAGCTGACATTCCCCGTGGGTGAAGCAGTCACAGCACTCCGGCTGGACCCGGGCGAAGAGACTGGCTGCGCCGTGCGGGATCTGAAGCTGGAGATCCTCTGCGAGGACGGCAAGGTCATTCACGAGACGCTCTCCGGTGCGCACACAAATGGCGTCAAGCAGAGCGGCCAGGTAGCCTTTAATATTGCCGATCCTCAGCTGATCTGGAAGTTGTCCGGGCAAAAGGTGCGGGAGGTCAAGGCCAGCGGCACGTTTACTTATTTGAGCGATGATGACCTGAAGCGCCTGCCGACAAGGGCGGCCGGCCTGAAAGAGAGCGTTCGCGCTTATGTGAAGAAGGAAAGGAAATAAGATGTCGATGAAGGTAGTTGTAACGGGAGCGAACGGCTATATTGGCTCCCATGTTGTGCGGGAGCTGATCGACCGAGGCAATGAGGTGACTGCCGTTGATGTAAAGACGGATTACATCGATCCCCGGGCTATCTGCGTTCAGGCATCCATCTTCGAGGATAATGCGCAGATCTACGAGCAGCTTGGCCGTCCGGATCTGTGCATTCACCTGGCATGGCGCAACGGATTTGCCCATAATGCTTCCAGCCATATGGAGGATCTGTCCGCCCATTGCCGCTTTATCCGCCAGATGGTAGAGGGCGGCCTGCCCCGGCTGGCAGTTATGGGCACTATGCATGAGGTCGGTTATTGGGAGGGAGCTATCACCGATGAGACTCCCTGCAATCCTATGTCCATGTATGGCATTGCGAAGAATGCCTTGCGTCAGGCTGTGCTCCAGCTTCAGAAGGAGATGAATTTCTCCGTCTATTGGCTGCGGGCATACTACATCCTCGGTGATGACGAAAAAAATCACTCGGTATTTTCCAAGATCCTTCAGATGGAGAAGGAAGGGAAGGAGAAATTCCCCTTTACCAGCGGAAAGAACCTGTATGACTTCATTCAGGTGGACGAATTGGCCCATATGATCGTTTCGGCCTCTTTGCAGGACGAGATCACGGGTATTATCAATCTGTGCACTGGAAAACCTGTCTCTCTGGCCGATAAGGTGATGGAGTTTATTGAGTCCAAGCAGCTGCATATTCGTCCGGAATATGGAGCGTTTCCTGACCGCGCCTACGATTCCCCGGGCACTTGGGGCGATCCGTCAAAAATTGAGCAGATCCTGAAGAATGAGCAGTGAGGAAATGCATGAGTGAAGTGAAGAATCACGGCAATAATTTTGCCCTGCTGCATTTCATTGGCGCCTGTATGGTGATTTATGGGCATATGCATGATCTGCTGCAAGTTCCCGGGCCGTCTCTGCTCGGAAACGGCATCAACGCGTTGGGCGTGAAGATGATTTTTGTCATCACGGGCTATCTGGTGGCCAATAGTTATCTGCGGGAAAAGAAACTGGGCCGCTATATGGTGCGGCGTCTGATCCGTATTTACCCGGCCATGTTTGCCTGCCTTTTCCTGTCTGTCGTTTTGATCGGGCCGATCGCAACAACTTTGGATATGGGAAGCTATTTTTCGCAGTGCTGGCACTATCTCTGGAATAACCTCCTGCTGCGGCCGGACTATATTCTGCCCGGCGTGTTCGCCTCGAATCCCTATCCGGGTGCAGTAAACGGTTCGCTTTGGACAATGCCGGTAGAGGTGCTGATGTATCTGGTGGTGGCGCTGCTCTGTATGTTGCTTTACCGCCTGCCGGAAAAGCAGCGGAAAAGAGCGGCTTGTGCGGTCGTTGCACTGGTCTGTCTGGCGGATGCTGCGCGGTTGTATCTTGCGCCGGAATTGCGCACGGTCGTCTGGTGGACAGACTGGTGCGCCGCGCTGAATGATATTCCGTATTTCCTGTTCGGGTTCCTGTTTGAAGCGGGAGGCCTCAAAAAATACTGCAACCTTCAGCTGGCGACCATTGTGTTTGTCGTGGCCTGCTTCCTGCAATGGCGGTATATCGAGCTGATCGCGATTCTGGTGGTGCCCTACTTTGTCATGTCCTTTGCCCTGTGTGAAAAGCCGATTTTTGCAAATCTGTTCACCAAAAACAACATTGCCTATGGTGTATACCTCTGGGGCTTTCCGGTCCAGCAGCTGTTGACCGACTTCCTGAAAGTACGCTGGCAGATGCCCTTTGGGCCAAACGCAATGTTCCTCATCAGTTTGGTGCCGGTTGTCATACTCGCTCTGTTGTCCCATCGCTTCCTCGAGATCCCGGTGGAGGGCTTCCTGAAGCGGAAGCTGCTGCCCAAAAGGACGGCCGGATAATACAAAGTGCTGCAATACGAATCTGAACATCCCTCTGCCTGTTTTTTGGGGCAGAGGGATGTATATTTTTGGAAAATTAAGAAATGTAAAATTTCCGCGGGGATATTGCAATAAGAGGAGCGGAACAGTATAATAGGTTTGAATTATGTCAAGTGAATGTTGAGAGGAGCGAATTATGACCAAATATTTCAAACGTCCCATCGCGCTTTTTATGACGATTTTTCTGCTGTTCTCTCTCTGCACACCCGCTGCGCTGGCAGAGGGTGACCCGGAGACTGATGCAGCCGTTTCTCAGTCAGAGCCGGAGTCTGTTGGAGATGAAACAGCTGCTCCAACGGCAGAGAAAAGCGCGGCGGTGAGCTATGTCGTCGTCAATAAGCCAACGGTCACAACGCCGGATAATCAGGAGATTCTGATCGGACTGGATGCGGCAAACGCGGCGGACTGGGCAGTGCTGACTGTGCGCAACGAAGCGACCGGCGAAACCGCCGACTATGAGGCGGCCGAACTGACAGAGGGTGCGGTTCTGTTCCGCATTGACTGCACTGCGGAACAGGCCGGTACATATACGCTGGAGTCCATCCGTTATTGTGTGGATGGAGCGCAGACCGAGGCCGGTTTTGCGGATATCGGTGTAACTGCGGTCTATGGCGTGGATGCACAGGCTGACTCCGAACCGGATGCCATGGTCGTATCCGATGCAGAGGAAGCGGATGCCGGCGCAGAGCCGGACGTGGTTTTTGATGTGACTACGATCGGCAATGGCGGAGACACCCAGCTTTCTGATTCCGTGGAGCAGGCATTGAACGATGCCGCAGCGGACGCAGATACAAGCAACACCGTGAGTGCGCAGTCTATGGATGAGGCTATAACGGCCGCCGTTCAGAGTGCCGGAGCAAATGCGGTTGTGGTGCTCGATCCCGGCCATGGTACGATCAAGTCTAAGGGCAAAGGGCTGGATCCCGGAGCTTCTTATACTTATGAGGGCGTGAAGTATCAGGAAAAGGATCTGACGCTCAAGATCGCTCAATATTGCAAGGCCGAGCTGGAGACCTATGCCGGCGTCAAGGTCTACATGACCCGCGAGGGCGATGTGACCGATAAAGTTGTCACGATCAAGGATCGGGTGGATATCGCGCACAGCTACGGCGCAGATGTGCTGGTAAGTATTCATCTGAATTCAGCCGAGGGAGACACGACCTCTGCCCACGGTGCCGAAGTGTACTATCCGAATACAAATGGCGCGAACAGCTCTGTCAGCTCGGAGGGCAAGAAGCTCGGTGCAGAGATCCTGAAGCAGCTCA
>USIZ01000173.1 GCA_900554855.1 uncultured Eubacteriales bacterium
CCGTACCGACCTACGGCGACCTGATGTTCGAGGTGTAATTCAGTTCAAATTTTAAAAGAGCGTGTTGAAAAACCCGGTTGCGCATTATGCGGCAACCGGGTTTTTCGGCAAATCGGAGGCGAGTTGTGGACGCATCGTTTGAAAAAATCCGCCGCAGAATGTTCCTTCTGCGGCGGACTCAGTGATTGTATTTTTTCGCTTTTACGCCTTGTCAGGCTGCATATCCCGGTAGATCTGCTCCAGATCCTCTCGGCTGAATTTGTAGACCTCGTCGCAGAACTGGCAGGTCAGCTCCGCGCTCCCCTGCTCGTCGATCAGGCTGCGCATCTCCGCGCTGCCCATGCTGACGAGCGCCCTGACCACTCGATCCCGGGTGCAGTAGCAGCGGTATTCCACCGGGCAGGTCTCCAGCACTTCGATCTCGAACTCGCCCAGCACCTCCCGAACCAGATCCAGCGCGGACTCGCCCTCGCTCAGGCGCCCGGTCACATAGCCCACCTTCCTGATGCCCCGCTCGACCTTTTCGATCACGTCCTCACCGGCGCCGGGCAGGAGCTGAATGAGGTAGCCGCCTGCGGTGATGACCGCGCCGCTGTCTTTCCGCACCAGTACGCCCAACGCGCAGGCGTTGGGGATCTGCTCGCTCTCGGCAAAATAGGCGGTGACATCCTCGGCAATCTCGCCGCTGACCAGCGCGATGCTGCCCACATAGGGGTCCTTCAGGCCCAGATCCTTGATGACCGTCAAAGAGCCGGAGCCGACTGCGCTGCCCACATCCAGCTTTCCTTCCTGCTTACGGGGCACATCTGCGGCGGGGTTGTTAACATAACCCCGGACATTGCCCTCGGAATCGGACACGCAGGTAATACCGCCCAGCGGGCCGTCGCCCCGGATCTGGAGGGTCAGGCTGTTATCCGCCTCCTTGAGCTGGTTGCCCATCATGGAGCAGGCCAGCAGTGAGCGGCCCAGTGCCGCAGTGGCGGTGGGGCTGGTGTGGTGGATCTCCTGTGCCCGGGCGACGATATCCGTGCCTGTGATGGCCGAGGCCATCACAAAGCCGTCGGTGGTCATGATTCGGACGATTTCTCCCATCTTGTGACATTACTCCTTTGCAAAGGCGGCGGGTTCTCCCGCCGCCGTCTGAACGTTCCTTTGCTCTGCTTACGAGTCCTGCTCCCGCATATGGCGCAAAACATCCTTGTAGCCCTCCTCACCATAGTTGAGGGCTTTATTCACCCGGCTGATGGTGGCACTGCTGGCCCCGGTGCGCTCCAGAATATCGCTGTAGACCAGACCCTGATCCAGCAGCACGGCCACATCATAGCGCTGTTCCATGGCGCGCAGTTCCGCAATGGTGCAGAGATCCTTAAAAAAGCGGCGGCATTCGTCCTCGCTCTCCAGCGAGAGAATGGCCCGGTAAAGCTCCTGACTGTTCACCTTGTCTGATGCCTTTGACATAGGGTGCGCCTCCTAATCCTGTTCTCTGTTAGTATGTTAACATTTTAGTCTATGAAAGTAAAGGATTTTCGATTTTCTTCTTGAAAGGGCAGGCCGGATGCTATATAATGTAGTACGCTGACATAGAATGCGCGGGATAGGGCAAAACTTGCAAAACCCCGAGCTAGGAGGAACTACTATGGTAAAAGCGATCGTCGGCGCCAACTGGGGCGACGAGGGCAAGGGCAAGATCACGGACATGCTGGCAGAGCAGTCCGACGTGGTCATCCGCTTTCAGGGCGGAGCCAACGCGGGCCACACCATCATCAACGATTATGGCCGCTTTGCGCTGCACATTCTGCCGTCCGGTATTTTCTACCCTCATATCACCAATATCATCGGAAACGGCGTTGCACTGGACGTCAAGAAGCTGGTAGACGAGCTGAAGAGCATCACCGATCAGGGTGTGCCCGCTCCCAACCTGATCATCTCCGAGCGCGCTCAGATCCTGATGCCCTATCATGTGCTTCAGGACGGCTATGAGGAGGAGCGGCTGGGCGGCAAAGCCTTTGGCTCCACCAAGTCCGGCATCGCCCCCTTCTATTCCGATAAATACGCAAAGATCGGCATTCAGGTGGCCGACCTCTTCGATGAGGAGCGGCTGAAGTCCCGTCTGGATGCCGCCGTCGAGATGAAGGACATCATCTTCGAGCACCTCTATCACAAGCCCCCGGTGGACGCCGGGGCGCTTTACCGGCAGCTGCTGGAATACCGCGAGCTGATCCGTCCCTATGTGGGCGACGCGGTGGGCTTTGTCCACAAGGCGCTCAAGGAGGGCAAGACGGTCCTGCTGGAGGGCCAGCTGGGCAGCATGAAGGATCCCGATCTGGGCATCTGCCCCATGACCACCTCCAGCCACACGCTGGCCGGCTTCGGCACCGTAGGCGCCTGCGTGCCCCCCACCTCCATTGAGGATGTCATCTGCGTCACCAAGGCTTACTCCTCCTGCGTGGGTTCCAAGACGGAGCCTTTCGTGAGCGAGGTTCTGGGCGACGCCGGTGATGAGCTGCGCCGCCGGGGCGGTGACAAGGGCGAGTTCGGCGCCACCACCGGCCGTCCCCGCCGTGTGGGCTGGTTCGATGCCGTGGCCACCAAGTACGGCTGCATGGTGCAGGGCGCCACTCAGGTTGCCCTGACCTGCCTGGACGTGCTGAGCTATCTGGACGAGATCCCGGTCTGCACCGGCTATGAGATCGACGGCGAAGTGACCGACGTCTTCCCCGTGCCCGCCAAGCTGGGCCGCGCAAAGCCCGTGTTCACCAAGCTGCCCGGTTGGAAGTGCGACATCCGCGGCATCACCAACTACGCGGATCTGCCCGAGAACGCCAAGGCCTATGTGGAGTTCCTGGAGCAGCACATCGGCTGCCCCATCAAGATCGTCTCCACCGGCCCCAAGCGCCACGAGATGTGCGAGCACTGATCCCATATCTGATACGCCAAAGCGGCGCTGGAATGAGTTTGAAATTCCAGCGCCGCTTTTCCCTTTTCTTTGTAACAAATCCATTCTTTTTCGTACTAATTTACAGATACAGTGAAAGGAGACGCAGAGATGGACATGGAGATGATCTATCAGGAGCACAGCCGGACCGTGTTCTGCTATCTTCTGGCGCTGACCCGGATCTGACGGAGGTCATGCACTATGATAACGACTCCTACTCAAACTTCTCCAGTTCTACTTGGCATGTGGAACGCTATCACGAGAGCTATCAGCAGCTGGTCTGCTACCCGATCAGCGGAAACTACCGCTATGAGTGCCGCTATCAGGACGGCTCCTCCTGGTATGGCGGCTGGAGCCGTTCTCTTCAATACAACTCCGATGCGGAGCTCATCTCTCCTTCTGACGCATTCAGTCAGCTGGAGCAGGGCTCATTCACTGTGCTCAGCCCCCTGGCGTGGAAATCAGTGACGCTCTTGAAGCCATCGGACGGGGTCGACTCACTATCGCCGCCGTAGAGCTGCGCTATCTGCTGGACAGCAAGGGCTTTTACCAGCCGGTCTATGTGTTCTCCGGCACCTGGCAGGCACCGGATAAGCGTTCAAATCCGCTGGAGCTGATGGTTCCCGCACTGAACCGCCTTGACCCCACGGAAGCCATATGACCGCTTGTACGAGGTATCATAGTGTGATACTATAAATTCGTGAGGTGAGTTGATTGCATCATATTATTGAATATATCAAGCAAAAATATGATCCCTGTTCCATCATCCTCTATGGTTCCTATGCCGATGGGACGAACAATCTGAACAGTGATTTTGACGCATTAGTTCTTTCGTATAACTATGAACAATTCCATGACACATCGTTTGTAAACGGTGTTCAGCTCGATCTTTTTGTATATCCCGTCTCTTATTTTGATGAGGCATATGA
>USIZ01000174.1 GCA_900554855.1 uncultured Eubacteriales bacterium
TTCCCTACACGACGCTCTTCCGATCTCGATGATGACCACATTGCGGCCGATTTTCTCAGAGTTCATGATGGCATCGGTGGCGATGGTGACGTTGGCACCGTCCGCACCGGGGATCTTGGGCACTACGGGCTCTGCGCCTACAGCGGCAATGACCACATCGTACTGATCCTCAATCATGTCCGGTGTGACACGGGTATTCATGACCACCCGGATGTCCCGCTTGGCGACTTGGGCGATCAGATAGTCCTTATAGTCCTTCAGTGTCCACTTGAAGGGGATGTAGTCGGCGTGCTTGATGGCGCCGCCCAGCTTGTCGCTGGCCTCAAACAGAGTGACCTTGTGTCCGCGGTCGCAGAGGTACATGGCTGCACGCATACCGCCGGGGCCGCCGCCGATGACGGCGATGTCCTTCACGCCTTCGGGGGCGGAGTAGAGATGGCGGTCAACGGCTTCAAAGCCGAACTTCGGGTTGACGGAGCAGACCGTGGTCATAATGTCATGCTTGCCCCGGCCATGGCACTTGTTGCACCGCAGGCAGGGGATGATATCCTCCGCACGGCCCTCCTGCACCAGCTCGCCGTAATTGGGGTTGGAGATCCAGGCCCGGGCCATGGCGACCAGATCCAGTTTGCCCTCGGCGATGGCCTGATCGGCCTCAGCGGGATCGAAGAAACCGCCCACGTTGCTGACGAGGAAGTCCAGACCGGCCTTCTTGATCTCGGCAGCCAGTTCCAGGAAGGGAGTGTGGCGCAGCTCGAAGGGGATGGGGTGGTTGGGGTCACCCTCGGCGGAACGCACCTGCACGATGTCCACATAGGGCTCGGCCTTCTTCAGAAAGGCCAGACCCTCCTCCATGCCATAGCCGCCCTCGGGCTCCACGGCGGAGAATTGGATCTCCACCAGCATATCATTGCCGACGGCCTTCTTGACCTCTTCCAGCATCATCAGCGGGAAGCGGCAGCGGTTTTCAAAGCTGCCGCCGAACTCATCGGTGCGGTGGTTGGACAGGGGGGAGAGCAGCTGGCCGGGCACCTGAGCGCGGTAGGACATATGGATGGTCACCGCGTCAAAGCCGAGGCGCTTGTAGAAGGCGGCCTTCTGGCCGTAGCTCTTGGCAATTTTGACCAGATCTTCGGCGGGGATGTCATCGCCGATGGTCTGGAACATCATGGAGGTGGCGCCGATGCCGTGAAGATCCTTCGGGTTGGCGTCAATGATGGAATAACTGCCGTCCTCGTTCTGATAACGGAACTTCTTTGTGGCGGAAAACAGACTGCCGCTGACCAGAGTGTTCTGGCCGTGCATGGCTTCGATCATCTCCACAATGTAGTTCTGACACTGGGCGTCAAACATATCAAACTGGGGGAAGTGAGACATATCCAGCCAGTCGGGGAAGGTGGGGGAATCGGGATCATCCTCCATGGAACAGAAGGTGACAAAGGCTGCGCCGTTCTTGGAGCGGCCCAGATAGTGGCCCATAATAGGGTCAGCGGGATAGCGCTCAGGGCCCTGAGAGAAGTGGGGCATGGAGTTGGAGGACTGCATCCGGTTTTTCAGGATGAACTTGCCGACCTTGATCGGCTTCAGCAGATGAGGATAAGGACTTAGCATCTTCATTTTCTCCTTTCAAATTACAGGCCGGCCAATCGGTCGGCATAACAGTCTGCTTTCATTATATAATGGCCGATCAGCGGAAAACAGGTGCCATTCCTGTATGAAAACTGTCCGATTTTGCACGCGGAGATCAATAAACGCAAAAGCTGCATATCAGAACAGTGCTCTAATATGCAGCTTCAGATCTTCTTTTTGTTGTGGCTGCGTCGATAGCTGGCAGGGGAGCAGCCGTAGATGGATTGAAAGCGCCGGTAGAAGAAGCTCTGGCACTCATAGCCTACCGCTGCGGCGATGTCAGACACCGGCAGCATGGTGGTCTCCAGCAGCTCGGCGGCCTTGTCAAAGCGCTTGCGCTGGAGCAGGGCGCTGAAGCTCTGGCCGGTCAGGCGCAGGGTGGTGCGGCTCAGCGTGGACTCAGAGCAGCTGGTCAGTCTGGCCAGCTCCCGGAGGGTGGCGGTGCGGTAATTGCCCTCAATGTACTTCTGCACGGTCCGCCCCAGCGTCCGCGGCTCCTCCAGAGGCAGACGGCTCAGGGTGGGCTCCACCTCTTTGTAGAGGTAAAACAGGATGGAACTCAGACAGCTGCTGGCGATCCGGTCACGATCTGCGTCCGTCCAGCCGCAGTCGTGCTCCTCTGGGCGGAGAAAATAGACCCGCAGCAGTACGTCAAAGAGCTTTTGTATGGGAAGATGATCTTCAATCGAAAAGAGCAGGTATTGCCCGCCGTTGGAGTTTTTGCGGGGAATATCGGCGAGAAACAGGGAGAGCTCTGAGGTGCCGCGAAAAATATCGCCGGTCATGTCAAAGAAATAGGGGCTGACAGCCAGGTTGATGGCCAGTGCGTCCGGAGTGGAGGGGAGCACGCCGTGACGGGTCAGCGGACTGGTCAGCAGGATGCTGCCCGCGTTCAGCGTGATGGAGGTGTCCTCCACAACCTGCACCACCTGACCACGGAAGACCGCCATGATCTCCACATAGCTGCCCGTGTGGACAGGCACCTCCAACTGGGGATAATTGAGACGGCAGTCCACCAGTGTTTTATCCAGCTGCGGTTCGGTGAGTTTCAATGTCAGCTCCGGCATAAGGCGGAGCTGCTGCTCCAGCCGGAGGATCAGATCTCTGTCCAGCAAGTACACCGCCTCCTTTCAACTGTCCCTGATTTTGCGGCGTGAAGTGGTTGCTGCGCTTGAACTGTTTGATGACCGGAACTCTTTCCAGCTCTGCGATCTGGCGGGAGCGCGTGAAGCTGCTCCGCCGCATGGCTGAGGTTCTTTTCTCGGACAAAAGTGAGAAAGTCATCCGGCACGCAAAGCTCCATAGTGCTCCCACTCCGAAAAGTATAGCAATGCCGCCCGGAGAAATCAATATATCTGTGGGCGAGAACTGCTGAATGACTGCAACACGACGCAAATCATCAGTGTCGAGATCCGGATTTGTGATCCTGCCATGAGAGCGCGACTGAGCAGCACGGAAATTTGTGCCGAATGCCGGGTTGACTTCTCTCTATATCCTGATAGAATAGTGACAACACCTGTCAAGACACATATCAAGTTCTTGAGAAGAGAAATGGGGGGAACCCACATGGGAAAATTTAAAGCGTTTCTGAAGCGCAAGGACATTGAGATCTCCGCACGGCGCTACGGTATCGATGCGCTGGGCGCTATGGCGCAGGGCCTGTTCTGCTCGCTTCTGATCGGTACTATTATCAATACGATTGGCCAGCAGTTTGGCATCGAGTATCTGACTACCATCGGCGGTTACGCGACTGCCATGTCCGGCCCGGCTATGGCAGTCGCCATCGGCTATGCACTGAAATGCCCGCCGCTGGTGCTGTTTTCCCTGATCGCTGTTGGCTCCTCGGCCAACGGTCTGGGCGGCGCAGGCGGCCCTCTGGCTGTGCTGGTCATCGCCATCATCGCGGCAGAGTTCGGCAAGGCGGTGAGCAAGGAGACCAAGGTGGATATTCTGGTTACCCCCGCCGTCACTATTTTTGTCGGTGTTGTGCTCTCCACTCTGATCGCGCCGCCCATCGGCGCGGCCGCCAGCGCAGTGGGCAAGATCATCATGTGGGCCACTGAACTTCAGCCCCTGCTGATGGGCATTCTGGTGTCCGTGGTCGTGGGTGTGGCACTGACTTTGCCTATTTCCTCTGCGGCCATCTGCGCTGCGCTGGGTCTGACCGGCCTTGCCGGCGGCGCTGCCGTGGCGGGCTGCTGCGCCCAGATGGTGGGCTTCG
>USIZ01000175.1 GCA_900554855.1 uncultured Eubacteriales bacterium
TACACGACGCTCTTCCGATCTGGTGATGCCGGCGGCAGGGGCGATGAAGTTGCCGGTGATGATGCTCTCATAGAGATAGTAGCCGCCGGCGCAGAGAAGCAGAGAGGGGATGAGGGCCAGATAGTTGCGCTTGCACAGGAAGGTAGGGGCTTTGCTGGTGAAGAAGCAGGCGGTCAGGGCCTTGATGATCAGCGTGGCCGGGGCCCACATGGAATAGCCGCTCAGCACGTCGGCCATACCGGCGCCGATGGCACCTGCCGCCGCGGCATAGCCCACGGGCAGGGTGGAGGCGGCCAGATAGAGAAAGCCGTCGCCCACATGGGTGTAGCCGTTGAAACTGGGGACGTGGAGGTAGGCGGTGAATACATAGATGATAGCGGCGAATACTGCGGTCTGGCACAGCCGCTGAACGCGAATGGATTTCATGGGAGATCAGTTCCTTCCGTATTGGTGATGTCAATAGAATACGCTCGAATTGGCCGGAACAAAATCACCAATTTTAGAAAGATTGATGTGGTCAGAATACAGCCAGATGGAGAAAAAAGACAATGTGCGGAATAACGCTTGAATCTGCAAAAAAATGTGATATGCTATCTGTAACAATTAAATTTGCAGGATTTCCGGCATACGCCCTGGATTTTGGCCGGATCGACTTGTTTTGGCGTATTTGTTGCAAGCTGACCATAAGGTCAGTTTTATTTTGCCCACAAGCTGAGGATGAACTGCGTCGCCTGCAATCAAAACGAAGGAAACGCACCCGAATCCGTGCCTGACCGGAACGGGTGTGTCACACTGTCTGGAGGGAATTATTTTGACTCAAGCCAATGTCACCTGGTATGGCCATTCCTGCTTCCTGATCGAGCTGGCCGGGAGCACCGTCGTGCTGGATCCCTACGGCGTCGGCTCGGTGCCCGGACTGCGTCTGCCGGATCTGAGTGCCGATGCGGTTCGTGTCAGCCACAGCCATACCGACCACGGCGCAGTGGAACGGGTGCTCACCAGCGGGAAGCCGCTGAACTTCCGTGTGCGGGAGGTCATGGGCGACCACGATCACCACAATGGCGCCCACCGGGGAAAAAATCGGATTCTGGTCATAGAGTATGAGGGGCTGCGCCTGGTGCATTTGGGCGATCAGGGCTGTGTGCTCACGCAGAAGCAAATCGACGAGATCGGCCATCCTGATCTGCTGATGCTGCCTGTGGGCGGCTACTTCACCATTGATGCCGCTGAGGCCCGACAGATCATGGATCAGCTCCAGCCCAGTGTTACCGTGCCGATCCACTACCGGGACGGCACCATCGGCTTTGACGTGTTGTCTACCCTGGATGAGTTTCTGGCGCTGGTGGACATACCTGTGGTGCGCAGTGAGGAGCGGCAGTTCAAGATCACAGAGGGGATGCCCCGTCAGGTGCTGATCCCGAAGCTGGTGCATTGAGGGGAAGATTAAAACCTCAATTTAGATACATAAGGAAATGTTATTATGGCTTATCGTTCCAAACAAATGCTCATTGTCCGCCGGGATCTGAAAATGCGAAAAGGCAAGATCGCGGCGCAGGCCAGCCATGCCTCGGTGGAGGCGGTGCTCAAGGCCATCGTCAAGGAAAACCGCGCCGGCCAGCTGCGTACCGACCCGGAGGGCTATGCCTATCTGGACGCTCCGGAGGGGCAGGAGAGTCCGCTCACCGACTGGTTTCGCTACGGCATGGCAAAGATCTGCGTCTATGTGGATTCTGAGGAGGAACTGCTGGCGCTGGATCAAAAGGCCCGGGAGGCTGACGTGACGACCGCCCTGATCCTGGATGCAGGATTCACCGAGTTCCACGGCCAGCCCACCTATACCGCGCTGGCCTTTGAGCCGCTGGAAGCGGAGCGGGCGGACGAGCTGACCGGCGGCCTGCCGCTATACTGAATCAAAAAATCCTCTGCTGAACGTCAGCAGAGGATTTTCTTTATACCAATTTGAAAATTTCGATCAACAGCAGCCAGGCAAGGCCGTAGTAAGTGACAACGGCGACCAGGTCGTTGATGGTGGTGATGAGGGGGCCGGAGGCCACGGCCGGGTCGACCTTGATGGCTTTGAAGAAAATAGGGATAACGGTGCCGGAGATGCTGGAGAGCAGCATGGACAGCACCAGCGCCAGACCGATACAGGCGGAGACGGCGAAGGCCAGCGCCGGAGTCTGGGCTTTGAACAGCGTCAGGTAGCCGCCGATGAGGATAAAGGAGGATACGCCCAGAATCAAGCCGTTGGTCAGGCCAACCTTGGATTCCTTCCACACCAGCTTTCCCTTCTGCCGCGCTCCGAGGGAGCTGTCCATCAGCACACGGATGGTGACGGCCAGCGACTGGGTGCCCACATTGCCGGCCATGTCCAGCACGAGAGACTGGAAGCAGATGATGAGGGTGATCTGGGCCACTACGTTTTCAAAGAGACCCACCACACTGGACACGACTAGGCCGAGACCCAGCAGGATGAACAGCCAGGGCAGGCGCTTGCGGATGCTTTGGATCAGCGGCTCCTTTAGATCCTCTTCGGACGCCAGACCGGCCAGCTTGGCGTAGTCATCGCTCAGCTCATCGTCCACGACCTGCATGAAGTCCTGGGCGGTGATGACGCCGATCAGCTTGTTGTCCTGATCCAGTACAGGGATGGAGTCTTCGGAGTAGTCCTGAATGCGGGGGACGCAGTCCTCAATGCGCTCGTGCGCGTAGAGGAAGGGGTAGGAGGTGGCGATCAGCTCCTGCAGATTGTCGTGCTCCCGCGCCCGGATCAGGTCGGGCAGTTCAATGGCACCGTAAAACGTCTTGTTCTCAGCGGTGACGTAGATGGTGGAGATGTTGTCGCTGTCTGCCGCCTGGGCCACCAACTGATGCATGGCCTCCTTGACGGTCATGTCTGCGGTGATGGAGATATAGTCGGTAGACATAACGCTACCGATCTCGTCCTCGGAGTATGCCCACAGGCTGGAGACCTCCTGCCGGGTTTCGTCGTCCATCAGCTCCAGCAGGGTGTTTTTGTCGTCACTGGGCAGGGTCTTGAGGTAGTCGACGGTCAGGTCGGCGTCCATGCGGGTGAGCACGTCGACCCGCTTGCGCAGACTCAGTTCGTCGAGAAAATGGCTGGGGGTGTCCACATAGGGCAGGACTTCGGACAGGGTGTCTGCGTCCAGCATCTGATAGACCAGTTTGCGCTCGTCGGCGGTCAGCTGTTCCAGCGCATCGGCAATGTCGCTTTCATGGTAGTCGGAAAGCTGGTCCTGAAATGCCTTTGGGGTGGTGTGGCTGCGCAGGATGGCGCGCAGTTCCTGAGAGTAGTTGGGATGCTGCATCTGATCCTGATAGTTGTTGTGTTCCATGTTCAGACCTCCTTTGATGTTGTGCGGGAGTGAACTGCCTCGGCAGCTGTCTGAACGAAGGGGCAAAAGAAAACGCCGCTGACTCCATGGCACAAGGGCGCACAATGTCAGCGGCAGAACATCAAAGCGGCCGGATCACGAACATCTCACAGGTCGTTCGTGCCGACACGCGTTGTTTTCTGCCGCGCCTTCGCCCGTTGCTACTGCTGCTGTCCATGATCTCACCTCTCCTTATATTTAAATTCCGGGGTTATTTTACCCCGGTTGGGTAAAAAAAGTCAAGGGCAAAAGGGACAAAAAAGAGGGGGCAGAGCCATGCAGGTTCTGCCCCTTTGTCGAAGCCGCTTCACTGTGATTGCTGCGCGGCCTTATGCTTCTGGTAAATGCTGACCAGACCGTCCAGAATGAGCTCGCTGTCCACCAGATCAATGGTGCCGGTGTGGTCGGCAATCATGCGGGCCAGTCCGCCGGTGGCAACCACCT
>USIZ01000176.1 GCA_900554855.1 uncultured Eubacteriales bacterium
AACGGGCGCTCGCTCTCCCGACACAGTCGCTCCGCCTCCTCGATCTGGCGCTCCTCAGTCACCAGCGGCACAATGCGCATGCTGGCCAACTTGGCCCCGGGCTGAACGGGATAATGGTCGGGCAGCGTGCAGATCGTGATATCGCCAATGGAGTTGATCGCATTCAGCAGGGGGACATTGACCCGGAACAGACCGCTTCTCTGTGCGGTGAGCACCATCTTGCCCTCGCTTGGCCCTGTAAAGCTGCCATCCCGGACAGCCGCGAGCTTGGACAGCCGCAGGGCGGCGTCCTCCTCGTGGATCTCGCCCGCATGTTCCTCCCAGACAAAGATATGCTGCTTGCCCAGATCCAGCAGTCGTTCCACATCCTCCGGTTCGATCACATGGCCCCGGCGGAACACCGGGCCTTTGAAATCCTTTCCAATACCGGTGACATCGTGACACAGCGTCATGCCAACGGCATCCTGTACCAACACTTTTTTCATAGGACAGCCACCTCAAATTCCAAAATAGCTCACCCGAAGCATCGCCCCGGCGCTCTGGGGGCCTGCCCCGGACGGGATCTCCGCCAGCGCATTGGCTCCGGCCAGCGTGTGCAGTGCGCCGTTTCCCTGCTGGGCGGCGGGATAAAACACCAGACCATGCTCGTCCGCACTCAGGCGGCCTCGCACCAGACGCGTCTGCTTCCCGCCTTTCTTGAAGTCCGCACCCAGCCGGGCGGATACCTCTGGCAGAGCCGCCTGCTCCCGGCCGCACAGGCGGCGCAGAACAGGCAGCGCCACAGCGTAGAAGCAGGTCAGCGCCGAAGCCGGATTGCCGGAGAGGCAGGCGGCGAATTTGCCGCTTTTCCAGCCAAAGCAGCACTTTCCACCGGGCTTCAGGCCGATATTCCGCACAGCGATCTCCGCTCCAGCGCATTCCAGTGCCGCAGGCGTCAAGTCGTAATCGCCTACGGAGACACCGCCGGTGGTCAGCACCATATCGCACTCCCCCAGCGCCCGCTCCAGCAGTGCTGCAATGGCGGCACAGTCATCCTTGGGCGTGCCATAGTAGACCGGCTCCGCGCCTGCCAGTCGCAGAGCAGTCTCAAAAGCCGGTCGATTGCTGTTGGGGATCCTGCCCTCCGTCGGAGAAGCCGTCCCCTCCTCCAGCTCGCTTCCGGTGGTAATGACCGCCACTCTGGGGCGGCGATAGACGAGGACGGAATCAACGCCCTGCGACCAGAGCGCTCCGGCCACACCGGCGTCTACGGTCTGGCCCGCACGGGTCAGCTCCATGCCCATATGGACGTCCTCACCGCGGCAGATCAGGTTCTCACCGGGCTGATAGGCACGCTTCAATGTGACCGTCTCCGGTGTAAAATCGGTCTCCTCAAATTTACTCACCGCATCCGCGCCGGGCGGAATAGGGGCCCCTGTCAAAATTTTGACTGCCGTACCAGATGTGACCGTCCTGGTGGGCACCGCTCCGGCAGGCACTTCCTCCAGAATGGTGAGGGTCACCGGGAGCTCTCCCGCCGTGTCCGCACTGCGGAAGGCATAGCCATCAAAGGGCGAGCGGTCAAAGGGAGGCACTTCCCGCAGCGCCGCCGTCGGGGCAGCCAAAATGCGCCCGGCCGCATTGTCCAGCGAAACAGTCTCCGTCGAAACAGAAACCGCCCGTTCCAGCAGAAGATCCCGAGCAGCGCGCCAGTCCATGGGTTTCGTCATCTTCTGATCTCCTTTCCCAACTGATCCGATGTTCGCTTTTATGCCAAAGAAGCAAAAAAAGCTCTGCCGGAAGGCAGAGCGACGAAGGCCCGCAGGATCTCTCCCGCGCACCGCATCAGACGCTCTCCTTTTCAAAGAAGGAAGGCGAGGCCGTTTCCGACGCTCACCCTGGGGGCTGCCTGTAACAGCCCCGGCTGCTGCCCCATGGCCCGAAGGCGTTAGGCGACAGCAGCTCGGAGAGATATTTCTTTTTTATCAGTTTATTGTAGCAACTTTCAACCGACGCGTCAAGTGATTTATCACCAAAGCGACAGATCCCTATTGTGTCTCAGAACAAAGGCGCAAAGGCGCGCAGCAGGGCGTGGTAAAGCCGCTTACTCTTGGAAAAGCGCCGCGCATCGTCCAAACTGATCTCCTGGCTGACCGCCTGCGTGGCAAGGAAATCCTCCCGCACAGACTGGATCGCGGAGACGCCGGACATCCAGACGCCGCACTCAAAGTGGAGATAGAGACTGCGGTAGTCCATATTGACCGTGCCGACCGTGGCATAGCGGTCGTCCACTACGAAATTCTTTGCATGGATAAAGCCAGGGGTGTACTCAAAAATGCGCACACCGGACTCCAGCAGAATCTGGTAGTGGGCGCGGGTCAGCTCAAACACGATCTTCTTATCCGGAATATGAGGGGTAATGATGCGCACATCGACGCCGGACTGGGCGGCCACGCAGAGCGCATTGGTCATGGCGTCATCAATGATGAGATAGGGCGTAGTCAGGTAAATATACCGCTCCGCCTTGCTGATCATATTGTGATAGACGCTGGCTCCCACCGGCTTATCGTCCAGCGGAGAATCGTCGTAGGGCTGTACCACGCCATCGCTGACCACGTCTTCCGGGCGGAGCGTGGGCCGGAAAAGCTCGATATTCTCCTGCTTCTCCCGGTGCAAATCCCAGGCAGCGAGGAACATGACGGTGAAGTTCCACACCGCCTCGCCTCGGAGCATCACGCCGGTATCCTTCCAGTGGCCGAAGCGATCGATCGCATTGATATACTCATCCGCCAGATTGATGCCGCCGGTGAAGCCCACATTGCCGTCAATGACCAGAATTTTGCGGTGGTCCCGGTTATTGAGCCGCAGGGATACCACCGGCCGGTAGCGGTTGAACACCTGACAGGGAATGCCCATGGCCTCCAGCGTACGGTCATAGTTGGTGGGCAGAGTGTAAAGGCAGCCCACGTCGTCATACATGACCCGCACGTCCACGCCCTCGGCAACTTTTCGCTTCAGGATCTCCAATATCTCGTTCCACATAACTCCGGGGTGAATGATGAAATACTCCAGAAAGATGAAGTGCTCTGCCTTTTCCAGCTCCTCCTTCATTTTCACAAACATATCATCGCCCAGCGGGAAATATGTTGTCTCCGTGTGGATATGGGGCGGGCAGAAGCTGGCTCCGGCCAGATAGCGCGCCTGATTCAGCGCCGCCATCCCCTGCTCCTCCAGCGCGGCCTTTGTCTCCAGGGTGACGCTGCCCATCGAGGTACGCATACACGCCTCCTGCTGGTGCATTTTTTTGCGAGAACGTATATCGATCTTGTTGCCGCCGTAGAGCAGGTACATGACCGCGCCAAACATGGGCACCGACAGTACCAGCACCACCCACGCGATCTTATAGGCCGCCTCGTAGCGACCGCTGATGATCTTCAGCACCGCAATGGTGGCGACGGTCACATAGACAAAATAAAACAGGGCGGAATAGCGGGCAAACCAGATGATGGGCACCGCCAGAATAAAGAGCTGGAGGGCAATGCCCACGCTCACAAAGAATGTGCGATGGAAGATGATCTTCGCAATGCGGCTGAAGATGCTCTGTTTTCCCCGGCGCATACTGGCCTTGGCCCGATCCCGTGCCAGACGCGCACGGGCTCTCAGCCGTTTTGTTGTCATAGGTTTACTCATTTTACCACCACATTCTCCTCGCCCAGCACTTCCCGGGCCTCCCGCACCAGCGAGGTGTGGATCAGGCCGGGCAGTCCATATCTTTTCTGAGTATCCTGCGCATAGAACACGATCTGTCCTC
>USIZ01000177.1 GCA_900554855.1 uncultured Eubacteriales bacterium
GCTTGGCCGGGGGGGCGGCGGCGTCCACCTTCTTTTCATCCAGGTTCTTCTGCACGACCTTCTCCAGCCCGCCGTCGCCGCCAAAGCTCAGCGCCTTGACCACGGTCTTGAGCGGCCCGCCGCCCACGATGGGCGAACCCAGGGCGATTAGATCATAGTCATCAAAATAGAGCTTGTCCTGGAGCTCCTCCCAGTTGGTGTTGGGCATGATGCGGATCAGGTTGGTCTCCCAGCCATACTCGTTGAAGGTCTCATTGAACCATGTGGCGACTTTTTCGGTGTTCTTCGTCATTGTCGCATATAGGATCAGCGCACGGCGCGGTTCCATTACAGTTGCCATATTATTTTCCTCCTGATGAGAGTAGATTGTGAAAAGAGAAAACCTGCTTTGGATAGCATCAGTATAGAATAAAATGGATTATGCGTCAAATTCAAAATATGCACTTCATCTATGAAAATTAAGAATATTACTCCAGAATAAAGGGAGGCAGACTGATAAAATAGTGTTCCACACGGCGGCGCAGCTCTTTGGCGGCCTCAGACTGGAATTGGCCTTTGCGGTGGACGATGCCGATCTCACTGGCGGCAAAGTCGTCAGCCAGCGGGATGTTTGGAATGGGAGTGCGTTCAACCCCCAACTTCTGAACGCCCAGATTGATGGAGTAGGGGGCGATCATAATGCCCAGCCCCATGTCCACCATATTGCCGCACAGATCTTCACCGTTGCCCTCATATACAATATAAGGATCAAAACCGGCCAGATTGCACATTTTGGTGAAGCTGGTGGACATATCGTAGCCCAGATTGCTGATGATGAAGTGCTCCTCCTTCAGCTCGGCCAGATGGAGGCTTTTACGGTCAGAGAAGCGGTGGCCGACGGGCAGAAGGGCGCACATACGGTCTCTGAACAGCGGCGTCCACACCAGATTGGGGCCGGGAATGGGCTCCTTGCAGATGGCAAAGTTCAGTGTGCCATTGTCCAGACTGACCCGGGCCTGCTCGTTGGACTGGAGAAAGCAGCTCAGGCGCGCGTTGGGGTAATCCCCAAGAAATTGAAGGAGGATATGTTTAATGAATATAAACTCGGAGATGGAGATATTCACTATGCCGGTCTCCAGGCCGGCCATTTCCTTGACGGCGGAAACGGTGTTTTCCAGCGTGTTCAGCACCTGAATGACGTGCTGAAGGAAAAAGTGTCCGTCCCGGTTCAGAGTGACTCCGCCCTTGCGGCGCTCAAAGAGCTGAATGCCGATATCGGCCTCCAACTGGGCGATAGATCGGCTCAGAGCGGACTGGGTGATGTGCAGTTCCTCGGCGGCCAGCGTGAAGCTTTCGTGCTTGGCAACGGTCTTAAAATAGTGCAGCTGAGTGATCTCCATAACGTTTAACTCCATTCCTGTATTCTTTCGGTTCCTTATATTATAATCTATTCCTAAAAATCATGCAACCACATGATTTTTTGCATTTGACTTATTTGATGGGCGAAATTAAACTGATAGCGAAAAGAGAAAATCCGAAAATTCAACAAAATCCACAAAGGAAGTGCCAAAATATGCAGGGTATCTATCACATCAAAATGGTGCTCCCCGCCTGGACGGTGGAGAACGAGCTGACGCTGGAACCGGGAGAGAACGGCCTGCTCGGCGGCAGCCTGAATACGCTGGATGGCAATCCGCCGGTGTCCTTCACCCGGGGGCGCTGGAACAGGAACTATTTCCAGATCGACCTGGCTGTCGGCCCCGGAACGCTTCAGCTGACCGGACAGGTGGATGGAGATGTCCTCCACGGCGTCGTGGTCATCGAGGATACGCCGGACAGCCTGACCGGCACTAAGATCAAGTAAACAAGCACAGGAAAAGAGAAAAGAAAAAGAGAAGGAGAAATCAAAATGCTCGATTTATTGCTGCTTCTGATTCCATTGGCATTCGTTATCTTTGTCGTCTACAAAGGCCTGAACCCTACCTTCAGCATGATCCTTGCCGCCATTCTGGTATGTCTGGTGGAGCGGATGAACGTGCTGGAGTGCTTTCTTGGCACCGGCGTCGGCCCAATGGCCCAGCCTGGCCTGATGATCAGCGGCGTGATCAGCGCCGTGACCATGTTCTTGCTGAAATTCCTCGCGGCCAACCTGTTTGGACAGATCATTGTCCGTACCGGCGCGGCCCGTTCCATCTCCAAGACGTTGACAAAGGTCATTGTTGACCGGGGACATGGCTTCACCCGCAAGCTGCTGGCCGCCTATGTGTTCATGCTCATCGCCATCATTTTCGGGTTCGGCGGCCTGGATGCCTTCGTCTGCATCTTCACTCTGATGCCCATCGGCATGGAGATGTTCCGCCAGAACGATATGCCCCGCCGTCTGCTGCCCGCCGTGCTGTTCGCCGGTGTGACCACCGCCGTCTGCTGCCCGGGCACCCCGCTGACCAACGGCAATATTCTGGCCTCCATGTTCTTCGGTACTACCACCACCGCCGCCATGGTGCCCGGCCTGGTGGGCGTGGTCGTCATTCTGGCCTGCGACTGCATCTATATCTACTCCGCACTGAAGAAGGCGGAGAAAAACAGCGAGCACTTCACTCCCGGCGGCAACATCCGCCCCGAGGAGGACGATGGCCGTCTGCCCAACTTCTTCCTGTCCATTCTGCCTCTGCTGATCGTGGCTGTGCTGAATATGGGCTTCGGCATTGATGTGGTTCTGGCGCTGATGGCCGGTGCCGTTGTGGCCGCCATTGTGCTGTGCAACTTCATTGTCACTCCTGATTCCAAGCTCAAGCCCTACATGGACATCGCCGGTGACGGCATCAACGCCGGTGCGGCCATCTTCATCCCCATGGCCTTCCAGCAAGGCCTTGCCACCGTCATTCAGGGTACCAACGGTTTTGCCCATCTGAGCGGTCTGCTCACCGATCTGGCGGTCAACACCTCCCCCTATCTGAGCTACGCCATCTCCGCCACCTTCTCCGGCTTTCTGGCCGGCAATGCGGTGGCCGGTATCCAGCTCTCCTCCAGCATTTTCATGCCTCTGCTGGGCCAGGTCGCCATCTCTCCTGCCGCCATGCACCGGATCGGCTGTTTCGCCATCTCCATTCTGGACACCATTCCCATCAACGCGGCGGTTATCTCAGGCCTTGTGACCTGCGGCCTGACCCATAAGGAAGGCTACGGCCCCATCTTCCGCACCACCGTGCTGTACATCTTCTTCGGTATGCTGGCCGTTATCCTGATGTGCATCCTGTTCCCCGGCCTGTGCGCCGCTTGATTGCAGACTTTTTCCTTATCTCCAAAACGCAACAAGACGACAGCCCTCGGCCCGTAGGGCCGGGGGCTGTCAGTAGTAATACAGAATATTGAGGTGATCTTAATGATATGTAAAATTGCGGTGGCCGGCACCGGTGCCATTGGTGCTATGATGGGCGGGTGGCTCACCAGGTCCGGGTATGATGTGACGATGCTCTCGCTCTACCGGGCGGAACAGGCCCAGCGGCTGAGCCGGGACGGCCTGACGCTGGAGGGCTACGGCCAGGCATTTCACACCCCAGTGCGAGCTGAACTGCTCGCGCAGCTTCCCGCATCGGAGCAGTTCGACTTTATCTTTCTGACCATGAAGTCCAATGCGCTGAAGGAGACGCTCCCGGCGCTGGCAGCCCATCTGAGGCCGGAAGGGGCGCTCATCCCGATGCAGAACGGCATCAACGACGCCTTATTGGAACAGGTCGTGCCCCGACGGCAGATCGTCACCTGCGTCACCTTTGCTGGCGGTGCACAGCTCGTCCCGGGCCGGTTTAT
>USIZ01000178.1 GCA_900554855.1 uncultured Eubacteriales bacterium
TCCGATCTGCAACGATGGTAGCCAGACGGGAGTTGTTCTTGGGATCGCCGCTGCCGCCCTGCTTCACGGCAACGATCATCTCTTTTGCGATCTTGGTGAAGGTGGCGGAACGCTTGGCATCAGCCGCGCCCTTCGTCTTCTGAATATTATGCCACTTGGAATGTCCAGACATGGGTCATCCTCCTAAAAATAAAATTACATAACATTAAATATATAGCACAATTCCAATCTGCTTGCAAGTCATTTCCCATTGTATTTATAAAATTCTGCCAAATCGTCAGGGTTTCAGCCCTCCAATCGGGCAATCTGGCCTTCTAAAAACGCAACCGCCGCCGTAAGCCGTTTCTTTCTTGGCCCATCCTCTGCTCGCGCAGAGCGCTCCAAGCCCTCCAGCTGACGCTGCGTCCGTCTGAGCAGCCAGCACAGATAGTCTACCCGTTCCGGCTGTACCAACCAGCTCTCCGGCCGGCCGGCCATAGCTTCGCCGGGGCTGAGCAACGGCATTTCTCCGCCCCCTACCAGCAGGACAGGATACCAGCGCTCCCCTTCCCGCACGATCGACTCCGAGAAGATCTTCCAGCCATTCCGGCTCAGGAAATCACGCAGCACTTCCTGCGTACTCTGCGGCTGAAGGATGAGACGTTTTCCTTCTCGCGCCCAATCGGCCCGAGATAAAATGCCCGCAATGGTCTCGCCGCCCATACCGGCAATGGTGATGGTGTCGCACTCGTCAGCGCGAATGCCCGCCAGACCGTCGCAGAACCGAAAATCCAGTTGATTCTCCACGCCGTACTCCTCTGCAGTGCGGCGGGCATGATCCAGCGGCCCTTTGCGCACATCGGCGGCAATGGCGTGATCTATGCGCCCCTCCAGCAGCAGACTGACCGGCAGATAGGCGTGATCGGTGCCAATATCGGCCAAACGGGCGCCAGACGGCACAAGGGCCGCCACAGCGGCCAGACGGGATGACAAAACCATACTCTAAAACCCTCCCAGAAACAAAAGAAGGCGGCACCCTGCCGCCTTCTTGCAGAACCGAAAATAAAAATCAGTCCTTGACCATTTTGTTCAGCTCAACCAGCAGCTCATCGGCATCGACACCGTGCACCATGCAGGCTTCCTCGACGGTCTCGCCGCGGGAAGACGGGCAGCCCAGGCAATGCATACCGATGGACAGGAACAGAGGAGCGGTCTCAGGAGCGATATCCAGAATATCGCCGATGATAGTGGTCTTCTCGATCTTAGCCATAAAAACAGCCTCCTAACTAGATTAGCGTTATTATACCCAGAATAGCGCCGCATTTCAAGGGAAAAGCAAAATTTTGACGAACTGGGGCACCTTTTTCTTTTCTGCGCAATAAAAAAGAGACATCCTAGTGGATGTCTCTTTTCTATTTCCTAGACAATAGGTCGGATCAGCCCTGCTCGCGCATACGAGAGAAGCACTCGCTGCAGTACACGGGACGGTCAGACTTGGGCTGGAAGGGCACACGGGCCTCGCCGCCGCACATAGCGCAGGTAGCGGTGAAATACTCACGGGGGCCGCGAGTCGCATTCTTGCGGGCATCACGGCAAGGCTTGCAGCGCTGGGGCTCGTTCTGGAAGCCGCGCTCAGCGTAGAATTCCTGCTCGCCAGCGGTGAACACGAACTCGTTACCGCATTCCTTGCACACAAGAGTCTTGTCTTCAAACATTGTTTTTACCCTCTCTTTTTGACGAAAATTCTGCCCCTTCGGGCAATGTTTATATGCGATCAGCGCTTGCTGGATTCGCCCTGTTCAGACTGCCGCGCGATCTTGCGCCGAATGCGCTGCACGGCATTGTCCACCGATTTGAGCGGACGGTTGCATGTGGACGCGATCTCCGAATAGGACATTCCGCTGAGATAGAGCCGAAGGATCCTGGTTTCCAGGGGAGAAAGCTGGCTGTAGATCTGCCGCATGCGCTCCTGCATATCTTCCTGATGGATGAACAGCGTTTCAGGGTTGCCTTCACACTGGTCTACCGGCCTTCTCTCGCCACAATCGGTGCCGTCAAAAAGAGCTGGATCAAGGGGAACATAGCTGTTGAGCGGAGTGTGTTTACTGCGGGCCGCCGCCCGAATTGCGGAAAACAGACGATTTCGGATACAGGTTTCTGCATAGGCGCGAAAGGAAACCGTGCGGCCGGGATCAAACTCCCGGATCGCGGTCAGCAGCCCCATCATCCCTTCCTGAACTAGGTCTTCGCTGTCGCCGCCCATCAAAAAAAGCGGGCGGGCACAAGCACGCACCAAGCGGCCATAACGAAGAACAAGTGCTTCTTCCGCCGCCCGGTCACCGCTTTTGGCTCGCTCCGCGAGGTCAGAATCAGGAAGTTCCGTATCGAGTGCTGTGATCTGTTCTTTCATCGTTTCACTCCACAAACTAATATATCAGACTTTCCCAAATTGTCAAGTCTTTTTATGCAAAAAGCAAAAATATTCACGTGTCTGCACGTCCAATTTCATCAATTTTCACTGTACTGTGCTAAAGTGCGTCACAATTCAAAGCTCTGCGGGCCGAGATACGGGATATGCAGGTGGTCATATGCCTTCTGCGTAACACAGCGTCCCCTCGGCGTGCGGGTCAAAAGGCCCTTTTGAAGCAGATATGGCTCATAGACATCCTCCAGCGTGACCGCCTCTTCGTTGATGGTCGCTGCCAGCGTTTCCAGGCCGACCGGACCGCCGCCATAGTTCTCAATAATAGAGCGCAGCATACGCCGATCCACATTGTCAAGGCCGAGGTGATCCACTTCCAGCGCCTCAAGCGCCCGATCTGCGACCTCCCGGGTGATGACGCCGCCGGCCATGACCTGCGCAAAATCCCGCACGCGCCGAAGCATTCGGTTGGCAATACGGGGAGTACCTCTGGAACGGCGGGCGATCTCCATCGCGCCGTCCTCCTCGATGGGCACATTCAGGATCCCGGCGGAACGGGTGACGATCTTTGTCAACTCCTCCGGCGTGTAAAGTTCCAACCGAAGGGTAACGCCGAAGCGATCCCGCAGGGGCGCAGACAGCGATCCCGCCCGGGTGGTGGCACCGATCAGGGTAAACTTGGGCAGATCCAGCCGAATGGAGTTGGCAGACGGCCCCTTGCCAATGATGATATCCAGCGCATAGTCCTCCATAGCGGGATAGAGGATCTCCTCCACCGAGCGGTTCAGGCGGTGGATCTCATCCACAAAGAGAATATCATTTTCGTTCAGATTGGTCAGAAGTGCCGCCAGATCTCCCGGTTTTTCAATGGCCGGTCCGGAGGTAATGCGGAGATTGACGCCCATCTCATTGGCGATGATGCCGGACAGCGTTGTCTTGCCCAGACCGGGAGGGCCGTAGAGCAAAACATGATCCAGCGGTTCCTGCCGCATCCGCGCCGCCTCGATGAACACCTGAAGGTTGCCTTTTGCCTTTTCCTGACCAATATACTCCCGCAGCGTTTTCGGACGCAGAGAGGATTCGTTGTCATCCTCCAGCGTATGGGAGGTCGTCAGGATCGGCTCCTCGGCGCGCACCTGATCGTTGGAAAAATCTATGCTCACGTTTTTTCCCTCACTTTACATGGACCGCAAGGCCGCGCAGAGCGGTACGGATGATCTCTTCCAGCGTCAGCTCATCCATATTGACGCCGCGCAGAGCAAAGTTGATCTCCTCGCGGGAATAACCCAGCACCGCCAGCGCCGCCGCGGCCTCGCTGGCCTTGTTCTCCGGAATAACGGTGACGCCGCTGCCGCCGTAGCTCTCCCCTGCCGC
>USIZ01000179.1 GCA_900554855.1 uncultured Eubacteriales bacterium
GGGTATCAGCCGCATTCTCACTATTAACCTGAACGACGTGGAAAAAGAACTGCACATAAAATAAATGAAGGAGCAACACCATGGGTTTTTTCGATAAAATCAAAAAGATCGGCATTTTCAATGGCTTCTCCAAGCTGACTGACGAGTTTTATGATGAGCTGGAGGAGTCGCTGATCCTGGCCGACATGGGCATGGACACCACCATGAAGGCGGTGGACGAGCTGCGCCGGCGCACGAAGGAGCGCCGCATCAAGGACACTGAGGGTGCCCGCAGCTGCATGAAGGAGATCCTCGCCGAGATGCTCACCGTAGGCGATCTGGAGCTTGATCTTTCCACCAAGCCCTCCGTCGTGCTGTTCATCGGCGTAAACGGCGTGGGCAAAACCACCACCATTGGCAAGATCGGCCATGATCTGGATCAGCAGGGCAAGAAGGTTATCTTTGCTGCTGCCGATACCTTCCGCGCTGCCGCCGCCGAGCAGCTCACCATCTGGGCGGAGCGCTGCGGGGTGGAGATCGTCAAGCAGGGCGAGGGCGCCGATCCTGCCGCTGTGGTATTTGACTCCCTGTCTGCTGCCAAGGCCAGAAACGCCGATGTGGTGCTCATCGACACCGCCGGACGTCTGCACAACAAGGCTAACCTGATGAACGAGCTGAACAAGATCAGCCGCGTCATCGACCGGGAGTGCCCGGACGCCAGCCGGGAGACCCTGCTGGTGCTGGACGCCACCACCGGCCAGAATGGCCTGATTCAGGCCAAGCAGTTCAAGGAGAGCGCCGGCATCACCGGTATCGTGCTCACCAAACTGGACGGCACCGCCAAGGGCGGTATCGCCATCGCCATTGCGCAGGAGCTGGGCGTGCCGGTGAAGTTCGCCGGCGTGGGCGAGGGTATCGACGACCTGAAGCCCTTTGACCCAACGGCGTTTGCCGATGCGTTGATTTAACAGGGTATATCCGCGGTTATCCGCTTGAATTTTTAGAGAGGACGCTGACAACATGGCAAGATTGGATGGACGGGCCAACGATGAGCTGCGCCCGGTTATGATCATTCCCAATGTAAACGAGTTTGCCGAGGGCAGTGTGATGGTCAAATGCGGCAAGACCCATGTGAACATCACCGCCTCCGTAGAGGAGCGCGTGCCGCCCCATGTCCCGGAAGGGGAGGGCTGGGTCACGGCGGAGTACAATATGCTCCCCCGCGCCAACCGCACCCGCTCCAAGCGGGATATCTCCAAGCTGAAGCTCAATGGCCGCAGTGCGGAGATCCAGCGGCTCATCGGCCGCTCCCTCCGGGCAGCGGTGGATATGAAGGCACTGGGCGAGCGGACCATCAACATCGACTGCGACGTGCTTCAGGGCGATGGCGGTACCCGCACCGCCTCCATCACCGGCGGTTTTGTGGCGCTGGCGCTGGCCGTCAAGAAACTGATGGATGAGGGCGTGCTGGAGGAGAATCCCATTATCCACACCGTAGCTGCCGTTTCCGCCGGCATCGTGGACGATGTGCCCATGCTGGATCTGCAATACTATGAGGATTCCAGCGCCATGGTCGACCTGAACTGCGTCATGACTGAGGACGGAAAGCTCATCGAGATCCAGGGTACCGGTGAGGGCCGTGCATTCAGTCTGGAGGAACAGCAGGAACTGGTGGAGCTGTGCGCCAAGGGCATCCGAGAGCTGAACGCGATCCAGCGGGAAATTGTGGGTGATGTGCTGTGAAAGCGGTACTGGCAAGCCACAATCCGGGCAAACTGAAGGAAATGCAGCTCTGGTTGGAACCGCTGGGCATCGAACTGGTGCTGGAGAGCGACCTGGGGCTGAACATCGAGGTGGAGGAGATCGGCCGCACCTTTGAGGAGAATTCTCTTTTGAAGGCGGCCACCGTGGCCCGGGCCACAAAAATGCTGGCCATCGCGGATGACTCCGGCCTGTGCGTGGATGCGCTGGACGGCGCACCCGGCATCCATACTGCCCGCTACGGCGGCGAGGGACTCAGCGATCAGGAGCGCTATATGCTGCTGCTGGAGAACATGAAGGGCCAGATGACCCGGGCGGCCAAGTTCGTCTCCGTTGTCACCTGTGTATTCCCCAATGCGGACGTAGTGTCCGCCCGGGGCGAACTGTTCGGAGCCATTGCCTATGCCCCCATCGGCGCGGGCGGCTTTGGCTATGACCCGGTGTTTTTTGTGACCCATATGAAAAAAACTCTGGCCCAGATGACCATGAAGGAGCGGCAGTCCTGTTCCCACCGAGCGGCCGCGATCCGCAATCTGGCGGTCAAGCTGGAGGAATATAAGGCAAAGAAGAAAGAGGAGGGCATTGAATGGAACTGACCAGTAAGCAGCGCGCACAGCTGAGAAGTCTGGCCAATGGTATTGATACCATCGTGATCGTCGGAAAGGACGGCATTGGAGATAATCTGGTGACCCAGGTCAACGACGCACTGGAGTCCCGGGAGCTGGTGAAAGGACGGGTGCTGGAGAACTGCGAGTATTCGCCCCGTGAGGTGTGTGAACAGCTCTCAAGGCTGACCCGCAGCGAGCAGGTGCAGGTCATCGGCAGCAAGTTCGTCCTGTACCGTGCGTCTCACCGGAAGGATAAAAAGGATAAGATCGTCCTGGTCAAGAAGTGAAAACCGTTTTTCAGCAGAGATAGAAAGGCGTGGGAATATGAAGATCGGCATTTACGGCGGTACCTTCGACCCCATCCATCGGGGCCACATGGCGGCGGCACAGACGGCAGCAAAGCTGCTGGAACTGGATAAGTTGCTGCTCATCCCGGCGGGCATTCCGCCCCATAAGCACAAATCCAGCGGCGGAGCAAACGGCGCTCAACGGATGGAGATGACCTCCATTGCAGCGGACCGGCTGGGTCTCAAGATCCCGGTGGAGGTGCTGGATCTGGAGCTGAAGCGGGAGGGAAAGAGTTACACCAGCGACACCCTCCGGGAACTGCGGAAACAGTATTCCAAAGATGAGCTCTGGCTGCTGATGGGCACCGATATGTTCCTGACGCTTCAGAATTGGCATGAGCCGAAAACCATTATGAAGCTGGCCAAGATCTGCGCCTTTGGCCGCACCGAGTCCGACGGGGAGGAACTTTTTGCACCTCAGCGGGACTATCTGACCTCGGAGTTCGGGGCTGCCGTCACCACAATCACTCTGCCTGGGCTGGTGGATATCTCCTCCACCCAGCTGCGCACGCGCCTCGCAGCAGGGGAACGGCCGGAGGAGCTGGATGAGAGCGTCTATGGCTATATCCTGCGCTACGGACTTTACGGCACCCACGCCGACCTGAAGCATCTGGGCTGGGAGGATCTGCGCGCCTGCTCTTATTCCATGATCCGCGCCAAGCGCATCCCTCATGTGCGAGTCTGCGAGCAGGAGGCGGTTAAGCTGGCTATACGCTGGGGCGAAAACGAGGACGATGCCCGGGCGGCAGCTATTCTGCACGACTGCACCAAGTATCTTGACCTGGAAGAGCAGTTGTCTTTGTGTGAAAAATATGGTATTATTCTGGACGATTTGGAAAAAGTGGCCGTAAAATTGCTGCATTCCAAAACCGGCGCTGCCATCGCCCGGTATGAATACGGTATGCCCGACCGTGTGTGCGAGGCCATCTGCTGGCACACCACAGGCAAACCTGATATGACGAAGCTGGAGAAGATCCTCTATATTGCGGACTATATGGAGCCCACCCGGGATTTCGACGGGGTGGAGAAGCTACGGGCACTGGTCTACAAGGATCTGCATGCCGCCGT
>USIZ01000180.1 GCA_900554855.1 uncultured Eubacteriales bacterium
GGGTCACAAACGGCACTTTCTCCCGGACGGCCGTTTCCAGCTCCTGACTGTTCATCATAAAGCCTCCGTCACCGCAGACCGCCAGCACCTTTTTATCTGGGTAGAGGAGCTTTGCGGCAAAGGCACCCGGGATGGAGAAGCCCATGCTGGCAAAGCCGTTGGAGATCAGACAGGTGTTGGGCTCATAGCAGTCGTAGTGGCGGGCGATCCACATTTTGTGGGCACCCACATCACTCACAAGAATATCGCTGCGGCCCATGACCTTGCGCACATCGGCAAGGATGCGGGCAGGCTTCATGGGACAGCTGTCGTCGTTGGCCATGGCCTCGTGCTCCGCTTCCATGGTACGGCGCAGCTCCAGTGCGAACTCCGGCTCGGTGCCGCGGCGAGCACAACGGAGGATCTCGTACACGCTCTCAGAGATATCGCCCACCACTTCCACAGCAGGCTGATACCGCTTGTTGACATCCGCCGGGGCGTTGTCGATGTGGACAATCGTCATATCTGGACGGGCACCCCACTTGGCCGGAGCGCACTCCACAATATCATAGCCGATGGCAATGACCACATCCGCCCGGTCGAACACCTGATTGACATAGTCTTTCTGGGGGATGCCGATGGTCCACAGGCTGTACCGATCGTCCTTGGGAACCACGCCCTTGGCCCTCATGGTGTTGACCACCGGGATGTGCAGGCGGTCGGCCATTTCGGTGATGGCGGCCGCCGCATGGGCGCGCACCGCGCCGGTGCCCACCAGAATGACCGGGTTCTCTGCCTCGCTGATGATCTTGCCTGCCGCCGCGATATGAGTCGGATCCGCATAGAGGTCATGCACCTGCTGGCGCTTGAGGGGCACTGCGTCGGCGGGCATCTTGGCAATGTTCTGGGGCAGGTCGATGTGGGTGGCACCCGGCTTGCCTTTCTCGGCGTGCTTGAACGCCAGCCGGACGATCTCGCCTACCGTGTCCGGGCGGATGATCTGTTTGGAACGCTTGGTGATGGGCTCAAACATGGCGGTCAAATCCAGATACTGGTGGCTGGTCAGCTGCATCCGGTCGGTGCCCACCTGCCCCGTGATGGCCACCAGCGGCGCACCATCCAAATAAGCATCTGCCACGCCCGTGACCAGGTTGGTGGCACCGGGGCCCAGCGTGGACAGGCAGACACCGGCCCGCCCGGTCAGACGGCCATAGACATCCGCCATAAAGGCCGCGCCCTGCTCATGACGCACCGGAATAAAACGAATTTTGCTGTCCCGGATGGCGAACATCAGGTCCAGTGTCTCCTCGCCCGGGATGCCAAAGATCACATCGACTCCCTCGGCTTCCAGACAGTCTACCAGCACCTGGGCTGTCGTTCTCATCTTAGTTTCCTCTTTCATTCATACTTCCCCCGATTCGATTCGATCCAAACGCAAAAGGCAGTGCAGCCCCCATCGGGCCACACTGCCTTTTTCTGCGTCCATTGTACTGAATTTTTCCGGTTTCTACAAGAGCTATTTTGACCAAAAAGAATCCGCATTTCCGCTTTTTGCCTCGTCAGGCTTGACAAGGGCCGCATATTCCATTTATCATGAGCATGGAGGTAGATCAAAATGCCGAATCTTACATTGCGCGGCTGCTGCATCGGCACTGGCCGCCCCAAAGTCATCATCCCCATCGTCGAGCGCACCGAATCGGCAATTTTGGAAAAGGCCGCCGCGTTTTCCACATTGAAAGCGGATTGTGTGGAATGGCGGGCCGACTGGTTCGACGCCGTTTCCGATGTGAATGCTCTGGCGCATTGCCTGCATGGGCTCCGGGCTGCCCTGGGCGAAAAGCTGTTGCTGGTCACATTCCGCACCCAGGCTGAGGGCGGCGAAAAGCCGTTGGCCCAAGAAGAATACGCGGCATTCTGCACGACGGTCTGTGCCTCTGGCTGTGCCGACCTGCTGGACATTGAGTTTTTCCCCAATCGAGAGGCACTGCCCGCCCTCATTGCGCAGGCCCACGCCGCCGGGATAGCCGTCGTCTGCTCCAGCCACGATTTTGAGAAGACGCCGCCCAAAGAGGAGCTGGTCCGCCGGATGACCTCCATGCAGCAGGCTGGGGCCGACCTGCCCAAGCTGGCTGTTATGCCCCGCAGCCGCACCGATGTGTTGGAACTGCTGGCCGCCACCGCTGAGATGACCGACCTGCACCCGGAAACACCCGTCATCACCATGAGCATGGGGGCGCTGGGCGGAGTGAGCCGCCTGTGCGGCGAGGCCTTTGGCTCCGCCATGACCTTTGCCAACCCCGGCACGGCCAGCGCCCCTGGCCAGGTGCCGCTGGACGTGGTCCACGCCGTGCTGGACAGCTTGGCACTCTAATCTGATAGAAAGCAATCAGCAAAAACGCCCTGCGGGCTTCACCGTGTTGTGAACAGCCCGCAGGGCGTTGTGTCTATCGCTTTATAATTTCTTCCAATCAAAGTCTCCCGTCTTCGGGGTATATTCAATCCGAATCCGTTCATGACATTTCGGACAGGTCTTCGTTTCAATTACATGGTTTGTTACAAACACTGTCATAAAGCGTTCGTAACCGCAATTCGGACATGGAATCTTTTGAAATGGCATCGAAAAGCACCTCTCTTTTTTATCATTTCACTTTTAACAGCTATTTTCACTGGTTTCCCTGGTAATAATAGCCGTACATGCACTCCATAAATGTATCCGTCGAATCGCATTCATCCCCGCTATACGAAGGCACCCACTCGCCGTTGCCGTTTTTGGTAAAGCTCAGATGAAAATGGCAAATGGTCGGCTCATCCGCTATTCCCATCGTATAGTTAAAGGTAATATAGCTGCCCTCTACATCAATGCTGTTGTTATCAGCGTTGACATACCACTCATATCCCGGGTCATTCTCCAAAAGGTAGCCCACCGCTTCTCCATAAGTGATCGGGCCATAAGAAGAACCCGGCCAGACGGACTGGCACACTTCCGGGATATCCATAACACTCACGCTGCTTCCCGATGCAGCACTCTGGTTTTCCATAGAAGCAGCAGTTCCATTGCTCTCCGCGGCATCCAGCTTTTCCATATTGATACAACCAATATAAACACACGTCCGCGTAGAACCGTCTGCCTGTTCCACCTCGCCAGCGCAGAGAGGAAGGGCCGTAAAAGACACATCATCCCCAGCCAACGCATCAACTGTACCTTTGTAGGCAAACACGCAATATTGCCCACCCACTGGCTGATTATAGCAATCAATGATTCCCATTGTAAACTCTTCATCTTCACCGAGTGAACGTTCCTGAATCATCGCAACCATGCCTGTTTCATTGAAAAGTGCATTTCCAGCTTTTTCCTGATTTTTTATCACACTGCGAAGGTCCATGTTTTCTTGCAGAAGGCCAAGGTCATCGCCGGATAGCGGTTTATTTTGGGAAAAGAGTTCATCATGGTCTGCAATAAACTTCTTTGCATTGTCTGTGATGCCTTTGGCGTGCATCCCGTATTCGCCATCCTGAATTATTTCATCAAAAGCGTCGTAAAAATCAACTGCTGAAACTTCCGCTGTTTCTGCAGAGCTGCTGCTCACTTCCGGCACACTACTGCTCACACTTGACGCACTGCCGCCGCAAGCCGTAACCGAAAGCAGGACTGCTGCCGCCAAACACAAACATCCGATTCGCTTCATTCGTGGACTCCTCCTCATTTTCTCGCAAACCGTATAAAGTTTGCTACGATATATCATAGCTTAATT
>USIZ01000181.1 GCA_900554855.1 uncultured Eubacteriales bacterium
AATAGCGGTCAAAGCCGGAGGTCATCAGCAGCTGCTTGAACTGCTGGGGAGCCTGGGGCAGGGCATAGAATTTGCCGGGGTGCTTGCGGGAGGGCACCAGATAGTCCCGGGCACCCTCGGGGGAGGAGGCGGTCAGGATGGGGGTGGTGATCTCCAGGAAGCCGTGCTCGGTCATGGCCTGACGCAGAGCGGCCACCACGTTGCAGCGCAAAACGATGTTGTCCTTCACGGCGGGGTTGCGCAGATCCAGATAGCGGTACTTCAGACGGGCGGCCTCGTCGGCGTCCCGGCTGCGGTTGATCTCAAAGGGCAGCTCGTTGTGGCGGCAGCGGCCCAGCACCTTGATTTCGGAAGGTACCACTTCAATTTCACCGGTGGGGATCTTGGGGTTCTTGCTGGTGCGCTCACGCACCACGCCTGTGACCTGAATGGTGGACTCCTTGTTCAGGGGCTTTACCACGTTCATCATCGCTTCGGTCTCGATGACGATCTGGGTGGTGCCGTAAAAGTCGCGCAGAACGACGAAGGCGAAGTTCTGGCCGACCTCGCGGACGTTTTCCATCCAGCCGGACAGGGTGACGGTCTTGCCCGCGTCGCTGAGTCTCAGCTCACCGCAGGTGTGGGTTCGGGATTGAAACATATTGCATTCCTCTTTTCGTTGGGATTTGTTTTTATTCTTTTTCCGGATGGGGTGTGGATAATGAGGGGGAGCTTTCCGTGCAAATTTTCTCGGGAAATTTACTCCTCGCTGAAGAAATCGCCGTCCAGACGCTTGATGGTGAAGCTCTGTACGGGGGAGACGCCCAGATCGTATTCGATCATGAGCCGGGTCAGGGTGGGGCCGTCTACCAGGACGATGTGCTGGCGGCTGGCGGTCTCCCGCGCGCCTTCGGTGAAGCCGCAGGTTGCGATGAACAGACCCTTGGACGCGCCCTTATCCTGCAACGCGCCGCAGAATTTGTGGATTTCCGGCCGGGAAACCTGCCGTTCCGGCGCCCAGCGTTTGGCCTGAATATAAATCTGGTTGAAGCCCAGCTTATCCTCCTTGATGATGCCGTCGATGCCGCCGTCGCCGGTGGAGCAGGTGACGATGCCCGCGTCCTCAAAGGGGCCGCCATAGCCCATTTTCAGCAGCAGCTGCACCACCAGCCGCTCGAAAAAGTCCGGGGACTGAGCCATGATCTCCTGCATCAGGTCGTCGGCCAGCGAGCTGTTCAGCTGGGCCATGGCCCGGTTGATGGTGTCTCGGGGGGTGTCCAGTTCGGTGGCCAGCGGTGCGGCGGGGGTCGGTGCTTCCGGTGCGTGTTCGGAATTCGGCTCCGACTTCAGTGTGTCAGTGCCGCTCTGGGTAGAATTGAAGAAGTCCCGGAAGTCGGTGAAGCGCATCAGATAGTAGTTGTCGATGGGCTGCTCGGTCTGGAGAATGGCCTGCTTTCCAAGGTCGGTAATTTGGTAGGTACCTCTGCTTGGACGGGCGATCAGGCCCGCCTTGCGCAGGTAGACCGCCGCCCAACCCACTCGGCTGGCGAATACGGTGGTGGACTGCCTGTCCAGCGGCAGGCGCAGCTCCTCCGCCGTCAGATGGCGGCGCAGGGCGATTTCGTTGCGGATTTCGCTCACTGCCCGGGGCGCGCCGGAGATCAGCGCGGTCAGAAAATCGGGGTAAAGCTCGTCGTATTTTGGAATTGCCATGGGTTACGTCCTCTCTAAAAACGCTTTGATCTGCTGACCGTCCTTCAGGCCCTTTTCATAGAGCATATCCAGATCCTCTTTGGTGCGGCCCAGGGTGGTCAGGTTTCCGATGCTGTCCGGGGCGACGATGAGCAGCTTGCCCTGCTTTTCATACTCTTTGGCCAGCGCCACGCCGTCGTTGTACTTCTTGTAGCGCAGGGCCAGCTGGGCGGCGGCCTTGGGATAGCGCAGGCGCAGCAGCTTGGCAAAGATGGCGTCGTCCTTGGCCTGACGGACGGTGTCCCGGGGCTTGGTCAGGATGAGCACCACCTTGTCGCAGCCGTCGTCAAAGGCCTTTTGGATGGGCACGGGGTCGGCCATGCCGCCGTCCAGACAGAGTACGCCGCCGGCCTTGTAGGGGTGGCACGCCACCGGCAGGGCGCAGCTGGCCTTGCAGACGTCGTAATGGTCCCGGGTGATGCAGCTCTTGTCCAGATAGACCGGCTCGCCGGTCTCCACATTGCAGGCCACGGCGAAATATTCCGCCGGGTTGGCCATCAGGGCGTCAAAATCCAGCGGATCCTCGCCGTCGGTGTTGGACAGGGTGCCATAGACATAGTCCATGTCCACATAGCTGTGCTTGCGGACGAAATTGCCGAAGCTGGCGTATTGCTTGCGGAAGCCGTAGTCGGTGTAAAAGCGGTAGTTGCGCCCCCGCTGACCGGCCAGATAGGAGATCAGGTTGGCGCTTCCGGCGGAGACGCCGATGGCGTAGTCAAAGTGGATGCCGTTGTCCAGACAGCTGTCCAGCACGGCACAGCCATACACGCCCCGGAACCCGCCGCCGGCGTCTGTTACTCCGATTTTCATGAGTTCACCTTGTTTCAGATAAAATAAAGGTACCTTATTATTCGCGGATGGGCTTGCCCGCGTTCTTCATGCTCAGACCGAGGAAGATGGCGGAGATGGCCTCGTCCTGCTTGGCGGTGAACTGCTCGCCGCTGGCCATATCCTTCCACTTGATCTCCTTGGCGCTGATCTCGTCCTCGCCGAGGAAGATGACGTAGGGGATGCCCAGCTTGTCGGCATAGCTGATCTTGGCCTTGAATTTCTTCGGCTCGGTGTAGAGCTGGGTGCGGATGCCGCTCTCCCGCAGGGAGGTGGCCAGCTCGATGGCGGGGCCCAGATCGTCGGTCATGGGCAGGATGAGCACGTCGGCGGGGGCGGTGGGCACATCGGGGTTCAGCATACCCTGCTCGCCCAGCACATAGAACAGCCGGGTCAGGCCGATGGAGATGCCCACGCCGGGCAGCTGCTTATTGGTGTAATACTCGGCCAGATTGTCATAGCGGCCGCCGGAGCAGACGCTGCCGATCTCCGGGTGATCCAGCAGGGTGGTCTCGTAGACGGTGCCGGTGTAGTAGTCCAGGCCACGGGCGATGGTCAGATCCACCGCGAAGTTGGCCTCGGGCACGCCGAAGGCGGTCAGGTATTTGGTGACGGTGTTCAGCTCGTCCAGACCGGCGTCGAACACCTCGTTCTTGCCGCGGTAGCCCTCAAGGGCGGCCAGCACCTCGGCGTTGGTGCCCCGGATGGCGATAAACTTGAGGATCTCGGCGGCGGCCTCGGCGCTGACGCCGCAGTCCTCCACCAGCAGCTCGCTCACCTTGTCGGCGCCGATCTTGTCCAGCTTGTCCACGGTGCGCATGACGTCCTGGCTCTTGTCCGCCAGACCCTGCATGGCGTAGAAGCCGTTCAGGATCTTCCGGTTGTTCACCCGGATCTGGAAGCGCTTCAGACCCAGGGCGGAGAAGGTGCGGTAGATGATGGAGGGGATCTCCGCCTCGTTGACGATGTCCAGCTTGCCGTCGCCGATGATGTCGATGTCGGCCTGATAGAACTCGCGGAAGCGGCCGCGCTGGGCGCGCTCGCCGCGGTAGACCTTGCCAATCTGATAGCGGCGGAAGGGGAAGGAGAGGTCGTTGTAGTGCAGGGCGACGTACTTCGCCAGCGGCACCGTCAGGTCAAAGCGCAGCGCGAGATCAGCGTCTCCAG
>USIZ01000182.1 GCA_900554855.1 uncultured Eubacteriales bacterium
GTTCAGATGCGATGCCACACAGTCGTAGAACTTCAGGAAAAACAGCACGCCGCCCTGAGAGAGGATGCCCAGCCAGAGGATCGCCCGACGGCGGCGGGTATTTGCCTTTTTCTCCGTCTTGCGGTCCGCACCGGCCTTGATGCGCGCCTCGCTCCGTTTTTGGGCAGCACTCAGCCACAGACCGATCAGAAACACACTGATCGTCGTATAGACAATGAAAAAGCTCAGCTTCCGACTCAGCTGGATCAGAAAAGCATAGCTGGCCAGCAGCAAAATCATACCGCGAAAGCGCTGGGGTACGATGGCATAAACCAGCAGTACCCCAGGCAGAAAGACCAGCAGATATAAAAGATATGTGTAGCTCATTTAACCTTCCTGCTGGAGCCGCTGCACCATGGCCCAGATCGCCTTGGCGGAATTGAAGTTGGCGGGAATCAGCTCGGTGGGCGTCACCTGAATATCAAAGGTGTCCTCCAGCTCGCTGACCAGCTGCAGCAACGACAGAGAATCCAGATGGGCATCGTCGATCAGATGCTCGTCGTTTTCATAGTCGTTATCGGGATCAATATCTTCCAAAATTTCCAACAGTTCATCCATAGTTAAAATCTCCTTTGAAATAAAATATTAAAATACACTGTATTTACCGCTCGCTGTTCCACGGGTCAGTGGGCACAGCCTCCCGCACCCGGCGCAGACCGTCGCGGGCGGAATAGAGCGCCACCTGCGGCAGATCGCGGCTCAGGAAAAGGGCGATGCCTTCCAGCGGGGAGTAGGCTCCCACCCGGTCAAACACCAGCACATCCCCCAGCTGCGGTTCCGGCAATGGGAACTCCTTGAGCAGGATGTCGTTGGTGGTGCACAAAGCCCCGCAGATGGTGTAAGGCGAGGTCTCCTCGTTCCGCTCGGGCAGAACGGTCACCGGCGGGCGCTTGGTAGCCAGCATCTGATCGTAATAGTTCACCTGGTGGATACCGCCGTCCACGATGCAGTAGTCGTTGCCCAGATTGGTTTTGACGTCCACAATACGGGTGGCATAGCTGCCCGAGCAGGCCGCAATATAGCGTCCCAGTTCCAGGGTGACCGGCCCCTGATAGCGCATCTGCTCCAGCGCTTCGCAGAGCGCCTGTTCCATCTCCGGGGCAGAATCCTTCTCCCCTTCAAAATAGCAGACCGGCAGACCTGGGCCGTACTCCAGCATTTCTGCGTGCCAGCCGCAGTCCCGCGCCAGCTCGTCCAGAAAGTCGTCCAGATGCGTGAGTTCCTTCTGAATACGCTTAGGGGCCTTCTTCTGCGTGCCGGTGAAGTAATGCAGTCCCTCCACCCGGGCAAAGGGATGGCTGCCGTGAAGGATCGCCTTGATCTCATCAGGATCCATGCCGAACTGGCTTCCATTGCTCAGTCGAAGCAGGACACGCACCTGCTTTTTCAGTCGCTGGGCGGCGTCGGCGATCAGCGTCCACTGGGTCAGCGATTCGGCGGTGTAGGTAATACGGCCGCCAAAGCGTTCCATGATATAGTCCACATCCTCCGGATTCTTGTAGACGCCGGAGAGCACCACCTTGTCCATGCTGATGCCGCTGCGCTCACAGATGCGGAACTCGCCGGGTGAGCAAACCTCAAAGTGGTCTGCCACCCGCTCCAGATCGCGGATCAAAAACGGATTTGCCTTCATGGCATAGCACAGCTGTACTCGCTTCGGGAGCATTCCGCGCAGACGCGCCATTTTTTCTGCCGCCGCGTCGGTATCAAACACATAAAATGGGGTGGACATAGTTTTGAGCGCCTGTTGAATGACAGTCTGATTCATTTTTTCCTCCCTGCCATATCCAGCAGCAACCGCCGATCCAGCTTGCCATTGGCAGTCACCGGCAGCTCATCCAGCTTGCGGAAGGAGCCGGGGATCATATAGGCGGGCAGCTGCTCATAGAGGCTTTTCTTCAGTTCCCTTGGCTCCGGTGCCCCCACATAGAAGGCGGTGATACGGCTGCGCTCCTGATCATAGACACAGCAGCAGCGCTCCACGCCTGCCTCGGAGTTGACCGCGGTCTCGATCTCCTCCAGCTCGATGCGGTGACCCATATGCTTGATCTGAAAGTCCTTGCGTCCCGCAAAGCTCAGCAGACCATCCTCCCGGTAGAAGGCCAGATCGCCGGTACGGTAAATAATCTCCGGATAGTGGGGATTCAGCGGGTCAGGCACAAAGGCTTTGGCCGTCTGCTCCGGCGCATTCCAGTAACCCAGCGCCAGTGCCGTGCCGGCCACGCACAGCTCGCCCTGCACATTTGGCACAGTGACCTCATGATCCTCGCCGTCCAGCAGGAACACCCGCTCATTGGGGAAGCTCTGGCCGATGGGCAGCTTCTCCCCCTCCTCCACCGGGTGATCCACCCGGTAATAGGTGCAATTACAGGTGATCTCCGTGGGACCGTAGAGGTTGACGAAGGCCGCCTTCGGCAAGTAGTGCTGCCACTGGCTCAGGAATTTGGCGGGCATCTGCTCGCCGGAGAACAGTACCTTATTGACGCTCTCAGGCACCTTATAAGTAAAGCCCCGGAACTGCGCCACAAGGCAGAGGGCAGATACCGCCCAGATGAGCGTTGTCACCCTGTGCTCACAGAGATAGTCCAGCAGTTCTGTCACGACGGAGAACATTTTCCGGGGAATCAGCACCAGCGTTGCGCCGGTCTTGAATGCGGAATAGAGGTCCTTGACTGAGACATCGAAATCAAAGGGAGCCTGATTGCCCAACACATCCTCCCCGGTGATGTCGAACAATTCCGGGAAGAAATTCATAAAGTCAATGACGGAGCGGTGGCTCACCACGACCCCCTTTGGCGTGCCGGTAGAGCCGGAGGTGAAATTGCAGTAGAGCGGATCCACATCCCGGCTTCTGGCCCGGATAGCGGCCAACCGGGCATCGTCTGACCGCTGAGCGGCCAGATCTTCATAGAGCAGCACTTCTCCGCCGAGACCCATCTCCTGCCATTTGGGCAGAAGCTCCCGCGTGGTGATGACCAGTCTGGCCTGGGCCACAGAGAGGATACGCTCCCCCCGGTTTTTGGGCTGATCCGGGCTGAGATAGACATAAAAGCAACCCGCGTAGACGCATCCCATAAATGCGCTGACAGCGGGAATGGATTTTTCCATCCAGATCACAACAGGCGCACCAGGGGCTGTATACCCGGCCAGCGCAGAGCCGACCGCACGGCTGCGCTCTTCCAACTGCGCATAGGTACACGTCCCATTGGGATCGACCAGAGCCGTCTTGTCCGGACAGACCCGGGCGGAATGCTCCAGATATTCCAACACATTTGTCACAGCGTTCTCACTCCTTTGCGATACAGCTGTTTTACACTTTAATTTTATATCTTATTATGCTTTTATACTATACCACATTTTCGTCGAAAAAGCTGTCACAAAATCATTAAAAAAGGATAAAGAATCCCATTCAAATTGCTACGAAAAAAACGGAGCCGAAAATAAACACATTCGGCTCCGTTTGTAATGACTTACTTTTTCTGCAATGCCGTGCGGATGGCTTTGAGCAGCTGAATGACCAGCATACTGCCAAAGGCCAGACCGACGATAGCGCCCACCAGCGGAGCAGACAGGGCGGCCACTTCAAACAGCGGCTCCAGCACCGGGATCAGCAAAACGCTGCCCAGCAGCACCACACCAAGAACAAAGGCCCCGATCAGATACTTATTATTCCAGAGCTGT
>USIZ01000183.1 GCA_900554855.1 uncultured Eubacteriales bacterium
GATACGCGCCGGAGCGGCGGCTCCGGTGGACGAGCGCACCGCTATCTTGACCAAGCTCGATCTGTACAACCGGAAAACTGGGCTGAACTGTGCTCCCGAGGAGGGCTGTGCCCTCTTCTGCTGATCAAAATCACATCGAAAGGAGTTGATCTTATGTCCATACAAATCGAAGTCTGGGGCGACTATGCCTGCTTCTCCCGGCCGGAGATGAAAACCGAGCGGGTGAGCTACGACGTGATGACGCCCTCCGCTGCCCGTGGTCTGATCGAATCCATATACTGGCATCCAGGTCTGCGCTACTGCATTGATCGGATCCATGTTCTGGAACCGATCCGATTCACAAACATCCGCCGCAACGAGGTGAAATCCATCATTTTGGCCCGCAAAGTGCTCTCCGCCGCCAAGAGCGGCGAAGAGCTCGCGCTCATTCCATCCCAGGATATTCAGCAGCGCGCCGCCCTCATTTTACAGGACGTCCACTATGTGATCGAAGCCCACTTTGACATGACGGACAAGGCTGCCCCGGGGGATAATCCGGGCAAATTTCAGGACATTCTCCGCCGTCGGCTCCAGCGAGGGCAGGCATACAGCCAGCCCTACTTTGGCTGCCGTGAGTTTGCCGCCCACTTTCAGGAATGGCCCGGCGGGGATATTCCCGCCATTGACGTGACGCAGGATCTGGGATTCATGCTCTACGACATGGATTACAGCGACATGCAGAACATTCAGGCTCAGTTCTTCCGGGCAAAGCTGGAGCACGGCGTGCTGGACTGCCGGAACTGCGAGGTGCACTCATGATCTTGCAGGCTCTGACCAAATATTATGACACGCTCTGTGCCCAGGGGAAGCTCTCCCCACCCGGGTGGGACAACGCTTTCAAGGTCTCCTTCGCCCTCGAGCTGGATGATGACGACGCCCTGTTCGACGTGGTGGACAAGCGTCAGCTCGTCCCGCGCGGCAAAAAGGAAGTGCTCGTTCCGGCTGCAATGACAGTGCCCGCCCGCGTTGTCGGACGCACTGGCCTTCCAATTTCCAATTTTCTAGCGGATAACGCAAGCTACCTATTGGGCATAGACGCCAAAGGAAAGCCGGAGCGGGCAAAGCAGTGCTTTGCCGCCGCCGCCCAGCTTCACCACGCGCTGCTGGACGGGGTGGACTCCCCCGCCGCCCGGGCGATCCTGGCCTTTTTTGACCGCTGGGATCCCGACAAAGCCGCCGAAAACCCGTTGATCCAAGCGAACTGGGACGAGCTGACAGGCGGTGCCAACCTGATCTTCACCTACGAGATGGAACCGGTCACAGAGGATCCCGCCATCCGGGCGGCGTGGCAGACACACTATGACAGCGCCGACCCGGACGCCGTTCAGGCTCAGTGCCTCATCACCGGCGAGATGGGCCCCATCGCGCGCATGCACCCCATGCTAAAAGGCTTACCCGGCGCCCAGTCCTCCGGTGCCGCACTGGTCTCCTTCAACGCTCCGGCGTTCTGCTCTTATGGCCATGAGCAAAATGCCAACGCGCCGGTCAGTCAGCGCGCCGCCTTTGCTTACACCACCGCCCTCAACACCCTGTTGGCCGACCGGGAGCACCGTCAGACCATCGGCGATACCACGGTGGTGTGCTGGGCGGAGCACGGCGGCAGCGCCTACCAGAGCGCCCTGTTCGCCGCCACCGGCGCCGCCGATGCTGTCTCCGAGACCGATCTCTGGGATATGCTGGATCGGATCGCCCACGGCAGAAGCGCTGACTGGGACGGCAGCCGGCTCGATCCGAACGAGCATTTCTATGTGCTCGGTCTGGCTCCCAACGCCGCCCGGCTCTCTGCCCGCTTCTTCCTGCGGGACACCTTCGGCGGTTTCATGGAGCATATCCGACAGCACTATGAGGACATTGCCATCGCCCGGCCCGCATACGACAAATGGGAGCACCTCTCCCTCTCGACGCTGCTGAGTGAGACAGTCAACCAGAACCTCACGAACAAATCTCCCTCACCCCAGACCGCCGGCGACGTCATGCGCGCCATTCTGACCGGCACCCCCTATCCCGCCACGCTCCTCAACGGCGCAGAGCTGCGCATCCGGGCAGAGCGCCAGATCACCCGAGGGCGGGCCGCCATTCTGAAAGGCTACTATCTCAGGCAGAAAAATATACCGTTCCCAAGGGAGGTCTTGACTATGAACGGCAATTCCAACAGCACCAACATTCCCTACACACTGGGTCGGCTCTTCTGCGTGTTTGAGCAGATCCAGTCCGCCGCCAACCCAAATCTGAACGCCACGATCCGCGACAAGTATTTCAATTCCGCCTCCGCCACGCCCTCGGTCATCTTCCCTCTGCTGGGCAACCTGGCTCAGAAGCATCTGCGGGTGATCCGGCGCACGAAGCCGGGGCAGGCAGTCAACCTGGACAAAAAACTGTCTGAGCTCTCCGCCGTCATCGGCCAGGACTTTCCCACCCGGCTCACCCTGCCGGAGCAGGGCGCCTTCCAGCTCGGCTACTATTTTGAAAATCAGGCCCGTTACGCCAAATCCGATAAAACCAAGGAGGAATAAGTCATGTCTGAAGTCATCAATAACCGCTATGAATTTGTCATCCTGTTCGACGTAGAAAACGGAAATCCCAACGGCGATCCCGACGCCGGCAATATGCCCCGCACCGACCCGGAGACCGGACTGGGCCTGGTCACAGACGTCTGCCTGAAGCGCAAGATCCGCAACTATGTGGAGCTGGCCAAGGAGGATGAGCCGGGCTTCCGCATCTACATCAAGGATCAGATTCCCCTGAACCGCAGCGACAGTGAGGCGCTAGAATATCTGGGTGTAGACGGCGACCTGAAAGCTGCCAAGAAAAAAGATCCCGATCTGGACCGCAAGGTGCGGGACTTCATGTGCCAAAACTTCTACGACATCCGCACCTTCGGTGCAGTCATGACCACCTTTGTGAAGGGCAGTCTGAACTGCGGTCAGGTGCGCGGCCCGGTTCAGCTGGGCTTCGCCCGCTCCATTGACCCCATTCTGCCGCAGGAGATCACCATTACCCGCACCGCCATCACCACCGAGGCCGACGCGGAGAAAAAGAACACCGAGATGGGCCGCAAGTACATTGTCCCCTACGGCCTCTACCGGGCGGAGGGCTATGTCTCCGCCAATCTGGCCCGCAAGAGCACCGGCTTCTCCGAGGAAGATCTGGAGCTGCTGTGGCAGGCCATTCTGAATATGTTTGAGGATGACCACAGCGCCGCCCGGGGCAAAATGGCCGTCCGGGAACTCATCATCTTCAAGCATGACTCCCCGCTGGGCTGTGCCCCCGCCCACAAGCTGTTTGACGCGGTGAAGGTGACGCGCAACGAAGGCGTTTCCGTTCCCCGCGGCTATGGTGACTACACCGTTACCGTTTCTGACACTCTGCCCGAGGGCGTCACCTGCCGACGCATGAACTGATATGACCTATCGGGAGGATGAATTTCTGATGCTGTCCGGCCTTCAGCACTTCTCCTTCTGCCGCCGCCAGTGGGCGCTCATCCATGTGGAGGATCAGTGGGTCGAAAACTGGCGCACCACTGACGGCGCACTCATGCATGAAAACGCCCATGACAAGGGCTTTCAGGAGAGCCGGGGCGATATGCTCATCACCCGCGGCATGGCGGTGCACTCCGCCGCGCTGGGTGTCTCCGGAGAATGCGACGTATTGGAGTTTCACCGCGTTTCAAGCGGC
>USIZ01000184.1 GCA_900554855.1 uncultured Eubacteriales bacterium
GGCACCGTCGGCGCAAACAAGAACTCCATTAAGATCATCGGTGACCACACCGACCTGAAGGTGCAGGCCTACTTCCAGTATGACTCCAAGAAGTCCGGCGGCATCACCATCAGCCACCTGCGCTTCGGCCCTCAGGAGATCAAGTCCACCTACTATGTCAAGCAGGCTGACTTTGTGGCCTGCCACAACCCCGCTTACCTGTCCAAGTATCAGGTCGCGCAGGACGTCAAGCGCGGCGGCACCTTCCTCATCAACACCGGCATGACCGTCGAGGAGCTGGGCCAGGTTCTGCCCGGCGCCGCCAAGCGCCACATCGCCGAGTACGGCGTGAACGTCTACACCTGCGACGCCACCAAGATCGCTCGCGAGATCGGTCTGGGCGGCCGCACCAACATGGTGCTGCAGGCTGCCTTCTTCAAGCTGGCCAACATCATTCCCATCGACGACGCCGTCAAGTATATGAAGGCCGCCATCGAGACCTCCTACGGCGCCAAGGGCCAGAACGTGGTCGACATGAACAAGGCCGCCGTGGACGCCGGTCTGACCGCTCTGGTCAAGCTGGACATCCCCGCTGACTGGGCCACCGCCGAGGACGGCCCCAAGCCCTCCGCCGGCAAGTCCGACCGCGCCGACGTTCAGTCCTATCTGGACACCGTGATGCTGCCCGCCGCCGCCATGGAAGGCGACGTGCTGACCACCAGCCAGGTCATGCCCGGCGTGGACGGCACCCTGCCCGCCGGTACCGCCGCCTATGAGAAGCGCGCCACCGCCGTCACCGTGCCCGAGTGGGACAGCGCCAAGTGCATTCAGTGCAACCAGTGCTCCATGGTCTGCCCCCACGCCGTCATCCGTCCTCTGGCTCTGGATGCCGACGAGGTCGCCAAGGCGCCTGCCGGCATGAAGATGGCCGACTTCCGCAACAAGAAGTATGCCGACTACAAGTTCGCCATGATCGTCTCCCCGCTGGACTGCACCGGCTGCGGCAGCTGCGCAAACGTCTGCCCCGCCAAGGCGCTGACCATGAAGCCGCTGCATGAGCAGGAGGCTGAACAGGAGATCTTCAACGCCACCGCTTACTCCACCACCGAGAAGGACATGGGCCCCCTGACCGTCGTCACCGCTCAGTTCAAGCAGCCCCTGCTCGAGTTCTCCGGCGCCTGCGGCGGCTGCGGCGAGACTCCTTACGCCAAGCTGGTCACCCAGCTGTTCGGCGACCGCATGTATGTGGCCAACGCCACCGGCTGCTCCTCCATCTGGGGCGGCAGCGCACCCTCCACTCCTTACACTGTCAACAGCAAGGGTCAGGGCCCCGCTTGGGAGAACTCCCTGTTCGAGGACGCCGCCGAGTTCGGCTACGGCATGAACCTGGCCGTCACCCAGCGCCGCGCCAAGCTGATCGAAGAGGTCGAGACGCTGTGCGGTCTGGACTTCGCCGATGAGGACATCGTGGCCGCCGGCAAGGCCTGGCTGGAGAGCAAGGACGATCCCGCCAAGTCCCGCGAGACCGGCGACAAGCTGGTCGCCCTGATCGAGGACTTCTTCGCCCATCAGGATCTGACCGGCACGCCCTTCGAGGAGCAGTGGCTGGCCAACGGCAAGAAGTGCGGCTGCCCCGCCTGCACCGCAGCCCGCGCCATTCTGGAGCGCAAGGATCTGCTGACCAAGAAGTCCATGTGGATCTTCGGCGGCGACGGCTTCGCCTACGACATCGGCTACGGCGGTGTGGACCACGTCCTCGCCTCCCATGAGAACGTGAACATCTTCATCTTCGACACCGAGGTCTACTCCAACACCGGCGGACAGTCCTCCAAGTCCACCCCCACCGGCGCCGTGGCTCAGTTCGCCGCTGCCGGCAAGGCGGTCAAGAAGAAGGACATGGCCTCCATCTTCATGCAGTACGGTTACGTCTATGTGGCTCAGGTCGCTATGGGCGCCAACATGAACCAGACCCTCCAGGCCATCCGCGAGGCCGAGGCTTACAACGGCCCGTCCATCATCATTGCCTATGCCCCCTGCATCAACCATGGTCTGAAGAAGAAGGGCGGCATGGCCAACGCCATGAGCGAGATGAAGGCCGCCGTGGCCGCCGGCTACTGGCACCTGTTCCGCTTCAACCCCGCTCTGACCGAGCAGGGCAAGAACCCCTTCACCATGGACTCCAAGGCTCCCACCGAGGATTACCAGTCCTTCCTGATGGGCGAGACCAGCTACGCATCCCTGAAGCTGGCCTTCCCCGAGCGCGCCGAGAAGCTCTATGCTCAGGCCGAGAAGGAAGCCGAGCGGAAGTACGAGCACTTCGAGAAGATGGCCAAGCAGGACTGAGTTTCTCAGCTCTGCTGACCGCTTAACAACCGCTTAAACCAACAGCGCCCCGGCAGATGAACTGCCGGGGCGCTGAGTCTTTTTAAGAGCTGAATCTGCGTAGCTTGCACAGTCAGAACGTTTGGACAGCCTGAGGCCGCACAGCTGCAACGCAGCTGTGCGGCCTCATTTGTCTGTATAAGGGGAACTGCGCGGATCTCAGCTGAGCTGGAACTGACCGGTATAGAGCTGATAATATCTGCCCTTCTGGTCGAGCAGCTCCTGATGGTTACCCTTTTCGATGATCTCACCGGCCTCAATGACCGCGATGGCGTTGGCATTGCGGATGGTGGACAGGCGGTGCGCGATAACGAACACGGTGCGGTTCTCCATCAGGGTGTCCATGCCCTTGCTGATGAGGGCCTCGGTGCGGGTGTCGATGGAGGAGGTGGCCTCATCCAGCACCATGACCGGAGGATCGGCCACGGCGGCCCGGGCGATGGCCAGCAGCTGGCGCTGACCCTGGCTCAGGTTGCCGCCGTCGCCGGTGACCATGGTCTGGTAGCCGTCGGGCAGGCGGCGGATAAAGCTGTGGGCGTTGGCCGCCTTGGCGGCGGCGATGCACTCCTCGTCGGTGGCGTCCAGACGGCCATAGCGGATGTTGTCCATGACCGTGCCGGTGAACAGGTGGGTGTCCTGCAGCACCGCGCCCAGAGAGTGGCGCAGGGAGTCCTTCTCGATGTCCTTGACGTCGATGCCGTCATAGGTGATGGTGCCGGACTGGATCTCATAGAACCGGTTGATGAGGTTGGTGATCGTGGTCTTGCCCGCGCCGGTGGAGCCGACGAAGGCGATCTTCTGGCCGGGCTTGGCGTAGACGTTGATGTGGTGGAGCACTTCCTTGTTGGGGACGTAGCCGAAGCAGACGTCGTTGAAGCGCACGTCGCCCCGCAGCGCCACCAGACGGAAGCCGCCGTTCTCCGGCACCTTCCACGCCCAGTGCTCCTTCTGACCGGCAGGCTCTCTGCCCTCGCACAGGTTGTGATCCGCGTCCCAGTGGGCCTGCACCAGGGTGACCTTACCCTCGTCGATCTCGGGCTCGGCGTCCATGACCTCGAAGATGCGCTCGGCGCCGGCCATGGCAGCCAGCACGGTGGTCATCTGCATAGAGATCTGGTTGACGGGCTGGGAGATCTGCTTGGAGTAGGACAGGAAGGACACCAGGCCGCCCACGTCGAAGCCGCTCACCACGCTGAGCACGCCGCCCAGCACGGCGGTGATGGCGTAGCCCACGTTGTTCAGCTGGGCGGAAATAGGCATCAGGGCCATGGAGTAGGTGGTGGCCTTGGAGGCCGCCACGCGGTAGTTCTCGTTCAGCACTTCAAACTCCGCCT
>USIZ01000185.1 GCA_900554855.1 uncultured Eubacteriales bacterium
ATGCAGAATCTGAATAGTATTTACCAGCAGATCGCCGCCATCGGGCGGCACCTCGGGGCAGCCCGGGTTGTGCTCTTCGGCTCCAGAGCCCGGGGAGACTGTCGGGAACGCAGCGACATCGACATCGCCGTATTCGGCGCCCCTCCCGACTCCTGGAGTTTCTTTGTGGACGCGCTGGAGGAACTGCCCACTCTGCTGGAATTTGATCTGGTATATGTAAACGACAGCACCAGCCCTGAGCTGGTCAAGAACATCGAAAAGGACGGTGTGACCCTGATGGACAAATTGACAGAAAAGGGCACCAAGCTCTCACTGGCACTAAAGCGGCTAAGCGAGGCGCTGGAGGACTACAAAAAGCTGGCGCTGGACAGCATCCGGGACGGCGTGATCCAGCGCTTTGAGTTCTGCACGGAGCTGGCGTGGAAAACGACCCGGGAATATCTGATCGACCAGGGCTACAACGAGGGCGTGGACAGTCCCAAGGCTGTCATGCGCAAGGCCTACTCCGCCGGACTGATTGAGAACGAACAGGGTTGGATCGAGCTGCTGAACACCCGCAACCTGACCTCCCACATCTACGACGAGGAGACTGCCCAGCGGGTCTTTGCCATGATCCAGGACGACTTTCTCCCCCTCTTCCGCCAGCTGGCCGATGCGCTGGAGCTGGAGTGAGCACACATGAACGAAGAAGCCCGACAGGCTTTACTGGACGACAGCACGGAAATCGTCTGCTCAGAGATGTAGGACAACGGTCGGGTGAAGGTCTACTTTTGGGCCAATAAACAAAATAAGAGAGGACTGCCGCGAATGCGGCAGTCCTCTCTTATTTATCCTGCGTATATGGCGTCGTCATACTGTGCCTTTACAAAGGTGAAGTTGATCCCGTCTTCGGAGCGGTAGAGCAGTTTGAGCTGACTGGCTCCGGCCTCGGCATAGTCGGTGTCCTGACCGGGGCCGAGAATGGCATAGCGTACATCGTCCTCATCGTACATCCCATCCAGCGAACGGTAAGGGAATTCACCGTATTCCACATACTCATCTTCCAAGGGGAACAGCAGGCGCTGATAGCTTTCGCCGCCGTCGGTGGTGGCGTAGTAAATGCATTGCTGAGTAGAATCAGCATTGAAGGGGCCGGAGAAATATCCCGTTCCGTCGGGGGCCCAGTAGACGCAGGTCAGATTGCTCTGGTGCTCCGGCAGATCGACCGCAGTCCAGTTTGTGAGGTCAGAGGAGAAATAACAGGTGTAGTAGTCACTGCCCAGCGCCCGATCTACGGCAAAGCTGGCGTAGATGCCCTCGGCCGTCAGGGACAGGAAGTCGTTGGCCCGGTAGCCGTAGGCGATGGGGCTGGTTTGCCAGCTCTGACCCTCGTCGAGGGAATAGTAAAGACAGGCGGTCTCCATGCCGGAGTAGGAACCGTAATCGTAGTCTTCGCTGCTGCCGTAGGTTGCGTTGGGCCGGACTTCATCCGAATAGGTGAGAAAGGCGGTGAGCTCCGGGGTGACGATATAGCCGTTGGTGTGCAGGCGCTCCAGATGGGTGCCGTTGCTTTGCAGGCACACCTTGTCATAGCCGTCTGGTACTTCAAGATAGGTTTCCCCCTCGTCATAGGTGACAAAGAGCGTGTCATTCTGCACCAGATACGGTAACCCGTCATAAGTCTTTGGGTCGTAGTGGACTGTTGGGGCTTGCTGCCGTTCCGCCTGGATCTCCGGGTCGAAGGCGATCTGCCAGGCGGCGGGGCGCATTATGTCGGAGATCGACCATGCGCCGCCCTCGCCCTGTGTCCAGACGACAGCCAGCTGACCCGCATAGACATGGTCGCTCACATAGGAGGCATCGAAGGCTTCGGCAAAGCGTCCGTGCTTCAGCATGGTTTTCAGCTGATAGTTGATCTGCACGGAGGTGTCGTTCAGTTTTTCTGTGCTCTCAATGGTGACGCTGCGCACCTGGTAGGAGGGCGGCACCCGCCAGCCCTGAAGCCGGTTGACATAGGCCTGAAGCCAGGTCCGGGTGGCCACGTCCAGATCGTCGCTCTCGGCGGCGGTGGTCTCCAACGGGTCAGGCGGCGTATAGCTCTGCCACAGAACAGCCAGTGCCACCGCACAGGCGGCGATGAGGGCCAATAGGGTGATAAGAAGAGATTTGATAACTTTTTTCATAGAGATTCGGTTTGCTCCGTTTCAGGTGCCGCATTCATCCACGCCTTGTAGCGCGCTTCGATCTTGCAGTCCGGATTGGGATAGACCCGGCACAGCATGGCTCTCAGCTGGTAGGAGCCGAGGTAGCGGTCATAGGGCGGTGCGGCGATGGTAAGAATGTTGGCGTTGGACTCGTCCCAGCCGTAGCCCGGGGCGCCTGCCTCCGGGTACCACCAGCCGAAGTCACAGTTCACCACGTTTTCGGCCATTTCAGGCTCCAGCTTCACCTTCTGAGTGATGCGCCCACGCAGTGTCTCGATCCACGCCCAGTCTCCTTCGGCGAGACCGTATTTCCGTGCCGCCGCCGGGTGCATTCGCACCAGCGGGAAGGGCTCCATCCGGCGCAGGGACTTGATCTGCCGGTTGTTGGAGACAAAGTAGGGCTGCTGGCGGCCGCCGGTGGTGAGAATAAGCGGGTATTTGTCGGTCAGTTCCGGGGTGCTGACCGGCGTCTCCGAAGGTTCGTGCCAGCTGGGCAGAGGGTCGACGCCGGCCTTGGCCATCTCGGTGGACAGCAGCTCGAATTTGCCGGTGGGCGTGTGGAAGCCGCAGCGCTTGTAATTATAGTAGGTGCGCTCCGGGGCCAGATAGCCCTGGCGGCGCAGATCGTCCAGCGAGAAGCCCTGGTATTCCGGTCGGCGGCGGACCAGCTCCTGCATCTGCGCCTCCATCATGCTGCGCTGGTCGGTGAAACCGTAGTTCCAGCCCGCCCGGCGGCACAGCTCAAGAATGAATTCCTCATCGGACTTGCACTCGCCCACCTGTACGCACTTCTGCTGGGAGAGCACCACCTGATCGCCAAATTCCGGCATTGCGAACACGCAGTCCACCTCCGGCCACAGAGCGGCGGGAAGCACCACGTCGGCCAGCTCCGCTGTGGGATTCATGAAGATGTCCATATAGACGAGAAAATCCAGCTCCTTCAGGCAGTCGTAGCTGTGCCGGGCGTCCGCCATGGAGAGCAGAGTGTTGTTGGCGTTGATGAACATTCCTCTGATTTTATAGGGCTTTCCCGTGCGAATGGCCTCCAGCATCAGGTAGGGGTGGGCCATGGTGTCCCGCTTTAAGAACGGAACGCCGCCGGTCAGTGCCCTTTCGATGCGCTCCGGAGGCAGTTCGTTGGCCGGGCGCAGTCCGGCGGGGACAATCTCCATGCTCTCCACAAAGCCGCCGGGCACGTCATAATTGCCGGTGACGGCGGGAATCATAAAGATGGCGCGGCAGGTGTCCATGGCGTTGACGCTCTGCTCAAAGGCACAGCCCTGTTCCAGCCCCAGCGGTTTTGTGGTGCCGATCCACCGGGCGGCGGCCAGGATCTGAGAGGCCGGGATGCCGGTGATGGCGGCCACTTTGTTCGGCGGATAGTCCCGGCAGCGCGCACGCAGATCTTCAAAGCCGTGGGTGTAGCGCTCCACAAAGTCGTGGTCATAGAGATCTTCCGTGAAGAGAAGGTTCAGAATGCCGAGCGCCAGCGCTCCGTCGGTGCCGGG
>USIZ01000186.1 GCA_900554855.1 uncultured Eubacteriales bacterium
GGCAGAGCGGACAGCGCATAGGCCAGCGCCACCCGGGTGCCCAGCGAAAGGATGGTCAGCACCACCGACATCCCCGGCTTCTGCACGGCCCGGTAATAGCCGTAGAACAGGAACAGCAGGCCGATGCCGAAATAGCAGGCCCCCTCGATGTGCAGGTAACCCACGCCGATGGCGATGATCTCCGCCTCCTCCGCCGAGACGAAGATCTGCATCAGCGCCGGGGCGAACAGGCACACCCCGAGACTGATGACGGCGCAGAAAATCAACACAGCCAGCAGCGCACTACGAAAGCCCTTTCGGATGCGCGCCGTCTGCCCCGCGCCGTGGTTCTGGGCGACAAAGGTGGAAAAGGCATTTCCGAAGTCCTGCACCGGGGAGTAGGCAAAGGAGTCGATCTTCACCGCCGCCGCAAAGGCGGCCATGGTGGCCGCGCCGAAACTGTTCACCAGCCCCTGCACCATCAGAATGCCAAAGTTCATGATGGACTGCTGGAAGCAGGTCAGCAGGGACAGCCCGCCGATCTCACGCATCACGCCGCCGTCCCAGCGGAAGTCCTGCCGCCGGGGGCGCAGTTCCGGGCAGGTGCGCCAGAAATAGACCGCAATGCCCACACCGGAGACATACTGAGCCAGCACCGTGGCTCCCGCCGCACCGGCCACACCCCAGCGAAACACCAGTACAAACAGCAGATCCAGCCCCACATTGAGCAGCGCACTGACCGCCAGAAACCAGAGCGGCGCAGCAGAATTGCCCAGGGCACGCAGAAGACAGGCAAAAAAGTTATAGAGAAACGTGGCGATCAGCCCCGAAAAAATGACCAGCAGATAGGACTTCATCAGCCCGATCACTTCAGAAGGTACCTTTAGAAATTGCAGAATCCCGTTGATCCCCGCGAACATCAGTGCATTCATCACCAGCGTTACCAGCGCGATGACTGCAAAGGACAGCGCCGCGCTCTGCCGCAGTCTTTCCGTGTCCCGCCGTCCGAACTGGATGGAGAAATAAGCCCCCGCGCCCATGCTCAGTCCCAGCAGAACGGAGGTCAGAAACACCATCAGCGTATAGGAGCTGCCCACCGCCGCTAGTGCGTCTGAGCCGAGAAAACGTCCCACGATCAGCGTGTCCGCAATATTATAGACCTGCTGGAGCAGGTTGCCCGCCATCATTGGCAGGGCAAATTTCAACAGTTTGCCTGTGATACTGCCTCGGGTCAGATCGGTCTGCACAAAAATCACCCCATTGTGACTGCATATTTTTAAAGCATATCATCTTTCAACTCTGCGCGCAAATTTTACCGCCCTTTCATCCATTCTTAATCCGAATAAATTGACAGCCCGAATCCGGTTCCCGTATAATATGAGCTATCCCAACAGGAAAACAGGTGAAACTATGATTCTACTCGGCTACGCTGCGGGCGTGGTCCTGCTCTGGTGCTGTCTGCGCCGCAAGAGCGAGAGACTGCGCAGCGCCGTCTTTATGGCGTATCACTTTCTGTTTGTCTTCGCCCTCAGCTTTTCCCTGCTCTATACCCCCGGCCTGAGCCCGGCAGAGCTGGCGCGGACGCTGGCACTCAGCGTCTATCAGGCCCCCATGATCATGGGCTTTCAGGTGGGGCTGGACGACTACACCCAGCTGCAATACATCATCGTCTTTGTGTGCAGTTCCATCTATACCGTCCGCACCGTAGTGATGCTGCTGTTTCAGCGCTTCTTCCGGGACCTGCGGCTGCGGCTCTCCCTGCTTCTGCAGCCGGAGGTATGCCTGATCTCCGGCGAACTGCCGGATGCTCAGGCGCTGGCCGAGAACATCCGCCGGGAAAAGCGGCGCGTCTCCCTGCTCTATCTCGACCCCAATCCGGACGAGGACGACGAAATCCCTGTTTCCGGGGCGCTGACCGTCCAGTGGAGCCAGGTCGAAAAGCTGACCCGGCGCAAGCGCTGCCACGCGGTGCTCCTGCCGGAGCCCAATCAGGAAAATCTGAGTCTGCTGGGCCGGTTTGAACAGCTGGGCCGTCCCCTGTCCCGGCTGAAGGTCACCGCCTTTCTCGACCCAGACCTGCTGCGGCTGGAAAATCTGAACTATCCCGCAACGGATGTGTGGCTCGTCTCCCGGGAACAGCTGCTGGCCCGGCACTTTATGACTGAGCACCTGCCGCTGGAACGGCTGAAGGCCGTGGGCGCGGTGCATACCGAGGACCACATCTGGGTACCCGACCGGCCCTTCTCTCTCTGCGTGGCGGGCTTTTCCACCATGTGCCGGGAATTTCTGCTGACTACCCTGGAGAATACCGCCTTTGAAACCGCTGCCCCGGATGGACGCGGTCTGGACGCCCTTATCATCTCCGACGCACTGCCCGACCATCTGGGCGCATTTCTGCGGGATTATCCCCGGTTGGCAGAAGAACCGGGGCTGAGCTGGCTCAATCACGGTGCGGAGACGGAGCCGTTCTTCTCCGTGCTGGAGCAGCGGCTGGCCGGATTGGATCAAATCCTCGTCGATGTGGGCAGCACCAGCGACAATATCCGCACCGCCCTGCGCATTCAGCGACTGTGCCAGCGCCATGAGCTGGCCGTTCTGCCCCAGCTGGTAGTGGTGCTCCACGAGGATGCTCCGGGCAGCGTGGAGCTGCTCACCCAGTCGGAAAACGTGATCTTTTTGCAGGATAACCGCAGCCGATTCACCTATGAGGAGCTCATCGAGCGCCGGGCCGATCAGGAGGCTCGGGCACTGCATCAGCGCTATCAGTCTGTCAGCGGCTCGGACATCGACGCGTGGCAAAAGCTGGACACCTTCACCCAGGCCTCCAACCGCGCCGTGCTCTGGGACATCCCCAATAAGCTGGCACTGACGGCGGAGGATCTGAACGCCCTGCCCCCAGCGGAACGGGAACAGGCACTCTGGCGACTGGCCCGCTATGAGCACCGGCGCTGGAATGCCTTCCACTTCTGCCGGGGCTGGACGAAGCTGGACGTCAGTGAGCTGACACCGGAGGAGCTGGCTCAGCATAAGACCAAGCGCCCCGCCGCCCGGCGGCACATCTGCCTGGTGAGCTGGGATGAGCTGGACGGCCTGCCCCAGAGCAGTCCGGGCATTTTGAAGCGGTATGATTACGAAAACGCCGCCGCGGTCTTCCAACAATAACAGACGAGGGCTGTACGCTTTGCGTACAGCCCTCGTCTTGATTTTGTCGTCATCTATGGTTCCCATGGAAGCAAGGGAGATGATGAGATGGCACAATTAAATCATATCCGCATACCCGGTCTTGCCATAAGCGGGGTCATCCTGCACGACCTTCTGATCGGCCCACTCGAAAGAATACAGCACATGGCCCTTGCAGGTCAGCATTCCTTTCGTGCCGATCTCCGGCATACGAACTACGAATCCGCGTCTGGCATCAAACCGGCGGGGGCGCTTTTCCCCTTCTACCAAAAAGTAAGCCTGCGGATTGCTAAAGCCGCTCTCATATATGATCTTTGTAATTGTGGCAGGCACTCTTTCGACTGTCTTATTTTTACTTCTGCGCCAGCGCACAATGGAGGCACCCACTAGGATCCCTCCCAGCACGATTGGGGCCAGGATAATGTAAGCCCAGTCTGCCAACGTCCATAATATATACGCTCTATCATCCATATATCTGCTCCTCGTATAATGTATTTACGGTTTAGATGTGGTGGGAACCGCATGAAACCC
>USIZ01000187.1 GCA_900554855.1 uncultured Eubacteriales bacterium
GCAGTCCACAAGGGTGTTACGGCGGAGGAGATGCTGGAGGCGGGAAACCGTCTCCGTGAGGCCGGCATCGACCTCTGGATCATGGTGCTCATCGGTCTGGCCGGACGGGGAGAGACTTCCAGGGAACATATCTTGGCCACGGCGGATATGATCAACAAAATGAAGCCCCGCCATGTTTCTGCAATGACGCTCCAGCTGGTACCCGGCACTCCGATGTATGATGATTGGAAGGCAGGTAGATTTGAACCGCTCTCCGCGGCGGAAATGTTGGAGGAGACCAAATTGCTGCTGGAGAATATCCACTATGGCCCGATCCACTTCACCTCGGACCACGCCTCCAATTACCTGCCCCTGAAAGGTACGCTTCCTGACGATACTGCCCGGATGACGGCGGCCATTGACAGCGCACTGGCAGGCGATACCCCCATGCGACCCGAGTGGATGCGGGGACTCTAAAATTAAATCTGATCAGCCTGAGCGCCGGTTCCATATGGAGCCGGCGCTTTTTATATTCTTGCTGCCGCCCCAAGCCGACTGTATTTTTGCGCCTGCCGGTCTATACTGGGACAACAGTCCGGGGGAGGTGGGCGCATGGTGGTCTATGGAGATGTGCTCTTTGCGTTGAATCTGCTGCTGGATTACGCTGTCTTGCTGGCCTCGGCAAAGATCGCGGCCTGTCCATTTGTCCGTCTGCGTCTGCTGGGCGGAGCCTTGTTTGGCGCAGTCTATGCGGTGGCAGTGTTTGTGCCGGGATTGCAGGTCCTTTCGGCGCTGCCGCTGAAGCTCTGCGCCGGGACGGCCATGGCGCTTATTGCGTTCGGCGGCCAGCATCGCTTTTTCAATCTGCTGCTGGTGCTCTTTGGAGTGACTATGGCCATGGGCGGCGGGGTGCTTGCCCTGACTGCACTGGGCAGTGCTGCATTCCCTCGGGGTGTAGCGGTTACCGGGACTGATCTGCTGGCGGTGGTGGTGGCCGGTTCGGCCGGATATGCTCTGCTTACCTTTGGATTTCGCCGCCGGGCGGCCCATGCACCCAGCTCTTTTGTGGAGGTCGGCATGGGTCTTGCTGACCGGGAGATTCATTTCCGGGCGCTGGTGGATACGGGCAATACACTGACTGACCGGAGCCAACGCCGGGTCATCGTGGTGGACTGGCAAAGATTGAATGACCTTTTGCCGGAGCAGGCAAAGCTGGAAAAGTCAAAGATTTGCGCTCCGGGCAATGGCTTTGAAATGCTGGACAGGACGCTGGGGCCGGGCAGGGCACGGCTGATCTCCTTTCGGACGGTAGGGCAGAACGGCGGCCTTCTGCTGGGTCTGAAACCGGACTGGGTGCAAATCGGCAGAAATGGAAAGCGCCGCACCGATGTACTGGCGGTGTTTTCACCAAACCCGGTGTCAGACGGCGGCGCATATCAGGGCCTGACCGGGCCGGAAGAAATGGGGGGCATTTGATGAATCGAATCATGGACGGAGCGCGGCGGCTGTTGGAGTATCTGGGGGTTGTGACACGGCCCAATCTCATGTACATCGGCGGTTCGGATATCCTGCCCGCCCCGCTGGAGCGGGACCTGGAGCGGGACGCGCTGGAACGCATGGCAGAGGGTGACGAGTCCGCCCGGGCAGAGCTCATCGAGCACAACCTGCGGCTGGTGGTCTACATCGCCCGGCGCTTTGAGAACACCGGGATCAATATTGAGGATCTGATCTCCATCGGCACAATCGGCCTCATCAAGGCGATCAATACCTTCCGATTGGATAAAAATATCAAGCTGGCTACCTATGCTTCACGCTGCATCGAAAATGAGATCTTGATGCATTTGCGAAAATGCGCCCGGGAAAAGACGGAGGTCTCGCTGGATGAGCCGTTGAATACAGATTGGGACGGAAATGAACTGCTGCTGTCCGATGTGCTGGGTACGGACAGCGATGTGGTGATGCAGCCCATCGAGCGGGATGTGGAGTGTCAGCTCCTGCTGGACGCACTCCAGAAGCTGAATGAACGGGAAAAGCTCATTATCTCCATGCGTTACGGCCTGGGCCGCCGCAGGGAGTATACGCAGAAGGAGGTGGCTGATCGGCTGGGCATCTCACAATCCTATATTTCCAGACTGGAAAAACGCATTATGGGGCGGCTGAAAAAGGAATTGGTCAGCCTGATCTGAACAAACGCCGCATGAACGGACCTCTCCGCGGAGATACTAGACAGGTATCTTTACGGGGAGGCATTTTTGTATGCAGGGTAAGGTGGAGATCAGCGGTGTCAGCACTTCATCCCTTAAGGTGCTGAAAAATGCGGAGATGACGCAGCTGCTGCGCCAGGTCAAGCGGGGGGATCAGCAGGCGCGGCAAAAGATGATCGAGGGAAATCTGCGCCTGGTGCTGTCCGTGATCCAACGCTTCGCGGGGCGAGGCGAGAATATGGACGATCTGTTTCAGATCGGCTGCATTGGACTTATGAAGGCCATCGACAATTTTGATGTGGATCTGTACGATGTGCGCTTTTCCACCTATGGCGTTCCGATGATCGCCGGAGAGGTGCGCCGCTTTCTGCGGGATTCCTCCGCGGTGCGGGTGAGCCGCTCCATGCGCGACACGGCCTACCGGGTGCTGAAGGTGCGGGAGGAGTTCATGCGCACGCAGATGCGCGAGCCCACGGTGGAGGAAATCGCCAGGGAGCTGGAACTGAAACGGGAAGATGTGGTGTTTGCAATGGATGCCATTTCGGATCCGGTCTCCCTTTATGACCCGATCTATTCCAGCGCGGACGAGACAGTCTGCGTCATGGATCAGGTGCGGGATGAGCGCAATACGGACGAGCATTGGCTGGAGCACATCGCCCTGCACGATGCCATCGACCGTTTGACGGAACGGGAAAAGGCGATCCTGAAGCTGCGCTATTTTCAGGGGAAGACCCAGATGGAGGTGTCCGGCGAGATCGGTATCAGCCAGGCACAGGTGTCTCGGCTGGAGAAAAACGCCCTGCGGCACATCCGTGAGAATCTCTGACGTATAGGACAGCCCGGATCCGGCATAATGTAGCCCCAAGAGGGGAGGGGTGGCTGTGCAGTGCTCGCTGCGTGAAATGCGGTACAAGGAGGTCATTAGTGTGACCGATGGAAGCCGCTATGGCTATGTGGGGGATGTGGACATCGATCTGGACAGCGGCCAGGTGCGCGCACTCATCATTCCGGGTCAGCCTCGGTTTTTTGGCCTGTTCGGGCGCCGGGAGGACACTGAGGTGCCGTGGGAGGAGGTGCGCCGCTTTGGCGAGGATATCATTCTGGTGGAGGGCACGGCCATACGCCGCCTGCCGGAAAAGGCAAAAGGGCATCGCGGTTTCTTCGGCGGTTGAAAAAAGTTTTTTGCAAAATAAAAAAACTGTTGCAAATTGACTTGGACTATGGTAATGTATTCAAGGATTACGCACACAAGGGGGATTTTGCGCCCTGTGACGGCGGGCAAAAGCCGGCCGGATTGGCGCTAAGACATGAACCCTGTGGAGGTAACAACTAAAAAGGAGGAATTTTTTCCATGGCAGTCGTTTCTATGAAGCAGCTTCTGGAGGCCGGCGTTCACTTCGGTCACCAGACCCGTCGCTGGAACCCCAAAATGCAGACCTACATTTATACCGAGCGCAACGGTCTCTATATCATCGATCTGCAGAAGACCGT
>USIZ01000188.1 GCA_900554855.1 uncultured Eubacteriales bacterium
TGATTCAGAATGATTTGCGCTCCCGTGTGGTCATTGAGACCGACGGCAAGCTGATGAGCGGCCGCGATGTGGTCATTGCCGCTCTGCTGGGCGCGGAGGAGTTCGGCTTCGCCACCGCTCCGCTGGTGACCATGGGCTGCGTCATGATGCGTGTGTGCAATCTGGACACCTGCCCGGTGGGTATTGCCACTCAGAACCCGGAGCTGCGCAAGCGCTTCCGGGGCAAGCCGGAGTATGTGGAAAACTTCATGCGCTTCATCGCCCAGGAGATGCGCGAGATCATGGCCAAGCTGGGCGTGCGCACGCTGGCTGAGCTGACCGGCCGCAGCGACCTGCTGAAGGTGCGCGAGCACATGGTGACCAAGCGGGCCGCCATGGTGGATCTGAGCCGCGTGCTGGACAACACCTGGCAGAAGAGCGGCAAGGATACCCACTTCATTCCCGAAAAGGTCTATGACTTCAAGCTGGAGGACACGGTGGACGAGTCCATCCTGCTGGAGAAAATGGGCAAGGCCCTCAAGAAGGGTAAACCCATGCACATCGAGCTGAAGGTGTCCTCCACCGACCGCACCCTCGGCACCATCTTCGGCAGTGAGATCACCCGGCTCTACGGCAGCAGCCTGAGCGATGACACCTACACGATCAAGTGCTACGGCGGCGGCGGCCAGTCCTTCGGCGCTTTCATCCCCAAGGGGCTGACGCTGGAACTGGAGGGCGACTCCAACGACTATCTGGGCAAGGGTCTGTCTGGCGGCAAGATCATCGTCTATCCGCCCAAGGCCAGCAAGTTTGTCCATGAGGACAATATCATCATTGGCAACGTGGCGCTGTACGGCGCTACCTCCGGCAAGGCATTTATCAACGGTGTGGCCGGCGAGCGCTTCTGCGTGCGTAACTCCGGCGCCACCGCCGTTGTGGAGGGCACCGGCGATCACGGCTGTGAGTACATGACCGGTGGTCGTGTGGTCGTGCTGGGCCGCACTGGCAAGAACTTCGCCGCCGGTATGAGCGGCGGCATCGCCTATGTGCTGGACGAGGATCGGGATCTCTACCTGCGGGTCAACAAGTCGCTGGTGTCCATGAGCCCCGTCACCCAGAAATTCGACATCGAGGAGCTGCGCGGCCTGATCGCCGAGCACGTCGCCGCCACCGGCTCCCCGCTGGGCAAGCGTATTTTGGACAACTTTGAGGACTATCTGCCCAGCTTCAAGAAGATCCTGCCCCACGATTACAGCCGCATGATGCAGACCATCGCGCAGTTTGAGGAAAAGGGCATGACCCGGGAACAGGCCGAGATCGACGCATTCTACGCCTGCACCCAGCAGCAGTAAGAGGAGGGAATTGTCATGGGTAAGAAAACCGGATTTCTGGAGTATGAGCGCCGGGGCAATCCCGCCATTGCACCGCTGGAACGCATTCAGAACTTTAATGAATTTCATCCGCCGCTGCCCGAAGAGGAGCGGCGCAAGCAGGGTGCCCGGTGTATGGACTGCGGCGTGCCCTTCTGCCAGGCGGGCATGAACCTGTGCGGGGCCGGCTTCTCCGGCTGTCCGCTCCACAACCTGATCCCGGAGTGGAACGACATGATCTATGCGGGCAATTATTCCCACGCTCTGAGCCGCCTGCTCAAGACCAGCAACTTCCCAGAGTTTACCAGCCGGGTCTGCCCGGCGCTCTGTGAGGCGGGCTGCACCTGCGGCCTGAACGGTGACCCGGTCACCGTCAAGGAGAATGAGTACTTCCTCATCGAGTATGGCTACGCCCACGGCCTCATGCAGCCCCGCATCCCCAAGGTGCGCACCGGCAAGCGGGTGGCCGTGGTGGGCAGCGGCCCCTCCGGTCTGGCTGTGGCTGACCAGCTCAACCACCGGGGCCACAGCGTCACCGTCTTTGAGCGCTCCGACCGCATCGGCGGTCTGCTGATGTACGGTATCCCCAACATGAAGCTGGAGAAGAAGATCGTCCAGCGCCGGGTGGATCTGATGACGGAGGAGGGGGTCACCTTTGTGACCGGCGCCGATGTGGGCAATACCACCTCCGCACAGTCCCTGCTGGACGAGTTCGACGCCGTGGTGCTCTGCTGCGGCGCGTCCAATCCCCGCAACCTGACCGGCCCGGGCCGGGACGAGTGCCAGGGCATCTACTTTGCCGTGGACTTCCTGAAGGCCAACACCAAGAGTCTGCTGGACTCCAACCTGACCGACGGCAAGTTCATCTCCTGCAAGGACAAAAATGTGGTCATTGTGGGCGGCGGCGACACCGGCAACGACTGTATCGGTACCGCCATCCGCCACGGCTGCAAGAGCGTCACCGCCATCGAGATGATGCCCAAATCCCCCGACAAGCGCTCGGAGGACAACCCCTGGCCGGAGTGGCCCCACGTCTGCAAGACGGACTACGGCCATGAGGAGGCCATTGCCGTGTTCGGCTCCGATCCACGCCTCTATCAGACCACCGTCAAGGAGTACATCCCCGACGAGCAGGGCAATCTGAAGGCGGTCAAGATCGTTCACCTGAAGCCGGAGAAGGACAAGAAGACCGGGCGCACCAACATGGTGGAGATCCCCGGCACCGAGGAGCTGCCCTGTGACATCCTGCTCATTGCCGCCGGTTTCCTCGGCTCCCAGAAGTACGTCTCCGAGGCCTTCGGCGTGGAGCTGGACGGCCGCAGCAACGTCAGAACCGAGAGCGGCCATTACAAGACCAATGTGGAGAAGGTCTTTGCCGCCGGTGATATGCACCGGGGCCAGTCTCTGGTGGTCTGGGGCGTGGCCGAGGGCCGCGGCGCCGCCCGGGAGGTCGACGAGTACCTGATGGGCTATACCGAACTGCAATAAGAAATAATAAAACTGCCTGCCGTCCGGCAGGCAGTTTTATTATTTCAGTGCCCGCATTGTGCGGACGGTGATGAACACCATGTTGAGGGGGAGCAGTGCGACCCAGAAGTCGAAGGGACGGAAGATAAGCTGCACCGCGAAAGCAATGCCCGCCCCGCTGGCCAGTACCATTGCTGCGAGACACAGTGCTATGACAGGCCGGGCCAGCTTTGCCCGCGGGGTGTAGTTGAGCACAAGATAGCCGATCGATCCCAGCGCCCCCAAAATCAGTATTGCGGGCAGGTAATGCACGCTCAGCCACGCATGGACGATCGAATCCGTCTCCTCGGAGTAGCCGCCGCCCATGACCCGCAGATAGAGAGCGGTATACAGAACGCCTAAAATCAGCGTGAGCCCGTCGTATAGATGCTCCTGTGTGTGGAATGTACCGTCCGGCCTGCAAATCAGGAAGAACAGCTCAAGAACGGTGAGCGCAATAGGATAGCCGAACAGTGCTGTGAGCGCGGGAACGACGATCAGGACAAACTCTGCCACCGTCTCAAAAGAGCTCATTTCCAGTGACACGTTAAAGGGTATGCAGTAGAGCATAGCCGCGATCAGTGCGATCAGCAGTAACGCGGCAAACATATGACGCTTGAAGAAGGCCTCTGCCTTTTTTGTCATTATTGTCACCTCCTTGTATCCTCATTCTATCAGACATAGTATTGAAAATCAAGTAAAATATATTGATAAACGATAATCACAGAGAGCGCAGACCGCTTGAAATTCTGTCATACTGTGTTAAAATAAAGATTCAGACTGATAATATGGAGGCATTTTCCCGTGAACCGTCA
>USIZ01000189.1 GCA_900554855.1 uncultured Eubacteriales bacterium
AGAAGTATACGGAAATCGGCGCCAAGCTGCCCAAGGGCGCGCTGCTGGTGGGCCCGCCGGGCACCGGCAAGACCCTGCTGGCCAAGGCCGTGGCCGGTGAGGCGGGCGTGGAATTCCTGTCCATCTCCGGCTCCGACTTTGTGGAAATGTACGTCGGCGTGGGCGCCAGCCGCGTGCGTGACCTGTTTGAGCAGGCGAAAAAGACCGCCCCCTCCATCGTGTTCATCGACGAGATCGACGCCGTGGGCCGTCAGCGCGGCACCGGTCTGGGCGGCGGTCACGACGAGCGTGAGCAGACCCTGAATCAGCTGCTGGTGGAGATGGACGGCTTCTCCGGAAACTCCGGCGTGATCGTTATGGCCGCCACCAACCGGCAGGATATTCTGGATCCCGCGCTGCTCCGCCCCGGCCGCTTTGACCGGCAGATCTATGTGGGCTATCCGGACGTGAAAGGCCGGGAGGAGATCCTGGGCGTGCACTCCCGCCGCAAGCCGCTGGCCGAGGACGTGGATCTGCACACACTGGCAAAATCCACCGGCGGCTTCACCGGCGCTGATCTGGAGAACCTGATGAACGAGGGCGCCCTCCGGGCCGCCCGGGACGAGCGCCATTTCATCAGCATGGACGACCTGCAGGAGTCCATTATCAAGGTCATCGCAGGCCCGGCCAAGAAGAGCCGGGTCGTCACCGAGTCCTCCCGGCGTCTGACCGCCTGGCATGAGGCGGGCCACGCCGTGGTCATGCACACCCTGCCCACCCACGACCCGGTGCACCAGATCACCATTGTGCCCCGGGGACAGGCCGGCGGCATGACCATCAGCCTGCCCGAGGAGGATAAACCTTTCCGCTCCCGCACCGAACTCTATGAGGACATCGTCGCCCTGCTGGGCGGCCGGTGCGCCGAGGCGCTGGTGCTGGGCGACATCTCCACCGGCGCATCCAACGACCTCCAGCGCGCCAACTCCATCGCCCGCAATATGGTCACCAAGTACGGCATGAGCGAAAAGCTCGGGCCGCTGGTGCTGGACACCGGCAATGACGAGGTGTTCATCGGCCGCAGCATGGGCCACACCCACACCTACTCCGAGACCATCGCCTCCGGCGTGGATCAGGAGGTGCGCGCCATTCTCGACCGCGCCATGGCCGAGTGCACACGCTGCCTGGAGGAACACCGCAGAGAGCTCGGCATCGTGGCCAATTTCCTGCTGGAGCATGAGACCATGTCCGCCGAGGAATTCGAGACTGTGTTCACGCAGCCGGACGCAGCCAAGGAATCCCAATCCACTTCCGAAACCTGATCTTTAGCAGTCAGAAAAAACAGCCCCCGCCACATGGCGGGGGCTGTTTGAGTATGGCGGAAAAAATTCGATTCTGTGACTGTCCTTTCTTTTGACTGATGTCCTCTCAGTATTTCCCTTTAAAATTACACTTCTGCATCGCTACACCGTTGAGCATGATCTCAAAGCCGAATTGCTGATAGAAGGTGGCCCGAAGGGCCGGATGAGGTGGCGATGAATGAAAAGCTATCCTAGACCTGCCCCTCATCAGTCTGCTTCGCAGACAGCTCCCCCTAGGGGGAAGCCTTTCGGAAGTGCCCAGCAAACCTACAAATTCCAATTTGCCATCCGGAGCAAGATAATAGAACCGTAAAAAGGCAGGCATCCCGTTGGGATGCCTGCCTTTGGCTGTATATTCGTGTTTTCCTGAGAGGCGCGCGCCCGGTAAGCTGTGCTTACAGAATATCCATCGCGGCGCAGGCCGCAAAGAGGTCTGCGCTCACCAGACTTGCAATTACAGGATGTCCATCGCGGCGCAGAAGCCCTCGTAGGTGGCCATCTTGACGGTGCGGGCCTGCTTGGCGTCGCCGGTGACGACGAAGCGGTCGCAGCAGCCCTCAAGGCTCTTGACGATGTCGTCGTTGGAGCGGCTGCCGCAGCAGTGGAGCACCAGATCGGCCTCGATGAACTGCTCGTTGCCGTCCTTGTCGGTGAACTTGACGCCCTTATCGGTGACTTCCTGCACCTTGACGGAGCAGTAGGTGCCCATGCCGGACTTCTTCATGCGGGGCAGCAGAGCCATGCGCTGGCTCATGCCGGAGTCTTTGCAGACGTCGTCGCGCATCTCCAGAATGTCCACCTGAGCGCCCCACTCGCTGGCGAAGAAGTAGCCGCTCTCGCAGCCGATGGCGCCGCCGCCGATGATGATGATCTTCTTGCCCTTGACCTCGTCGGGATGGGTGTAGGCGTACAGAGCATGCTCGGCGTTTTCGATGCCCTTAATGGGGGGCACGAAGGGATGTGCGCCCACGGAGCAGATGACGTAGTCGGGGTGCATGGCCTCGATGCTCTCCTTGGTGGCCTCGGTGTTCAGCAGGATCTTCACGCCGGCATACTTGCAGCGGGCGATCATGCTGTCGCGGAAGCGGAGCAGAGACTCCTTGTCGGTGTCGATCTCGGTGAACCAGAGCTGGCCGCCCAGCTTGTCGGCCTTCTCCACCAGAGTGACGTCGTGGCCGCGCTCAGCGGCGGTGACAGCGGCATACATACCGGACACGCCGCCGCCCACGATGACCACATTGCGCTTGCCCTGAGGCTTGGGGGCGTTGCGCCAGCGCAGCTCGCGCTGACCCCAGGGGTTGACGGCGCAATGCCACAGGGAGGGAATGGGACGCTCACCGGGGTTGGAAGCCAGCGGGTTGAAGCAGGAGCAGCGCAGGCAGGGGGCGATGGTGTCCTCCAGACCGTCGCGGGTCTTGTTGACGAACGCAGGGTCGGCGAACTGCTGACGGCCCAGAGCCACGAAGTCGCACTTGCCGGAGGCAATGGCCTCCTCCACCTGATCGGGGGCATTGAAGCCGCCAACAGCCACCACGGGGACGTGGACGTTCTTCTTGATGGCCTCGGCCAGATCCAGGTTGCAGCCGTGCTTGTCGAACATGGAGCTGAAGGCCTTGGTGTTGACGTGGTCCTGATAGACGCCGGAGGTGACGTGGATCAGATCGACATGATCCTGAATCAGCTTGGCAAACTCAATGCCGTCTTCCAGCGTCATGCCGCCCTCGATGCGCTCGGAGCCGGACATACGGTACTCGATGAGGAAGTCATCGCCGCAGACCTGCTTGATGCGGTCGCAGACCATGATTGGGAAGCGGGCGCGGTTCTCCATGCTGCCGCCGAACTCGTCGGTGCGGTGGTTGAAGCGGGGGGAGATGAACTGGTTCAGCAGCCAGCCATGGCCGCCGTGCAGGTTGATCATCTGGAAGCCCAGGGACTTACATACCCAGGCGGCCTCGGCCCAGTGATCGGCCACGGTCTCCATCATCTGCAGCGTCATGCCATCGACCTGCACGCCGTCCTCACGGACAAAGGAGGAGGGGCCGATGGGATTCTTATGGCCGGGGATGGTGTCGGGGTGGTTCATGGCGCCGACGTGGTTCAGCTGGATGGAGGCCACGGCGCCGTGGGCCTTGATGGCCTCGGTCAGCGTCATGATGGACTCCATGTGGAAGGTGGTCATGGGGTTGGACCACACGTCCAGACCGTGCTCATGACGCCATGCATACTCGTGGTCGATGAAGCTCTCGGTGACGGTGACTTCCGCGAAGCCGCCCCGGGCCTTGGTCTCATAGACGTCGATGCCCTCGGGGGTGGGGTAGCCGTGATCC
>USIZ01000190.1 GCA_900554855.1 uncultured Eubacteriales bacterium
CAGTGGAGAGGTGCTTTGTTCTGACGGGTTTCACTTACAGAGCTTGTGGCACGCAAGCTCCAGCTTTCGGGTGGAGTAGATGCCGCCCTTTCCTGTATCCTGTTCTTGTTGTATCTGTTTTTTCACAACCTCAGTTTACAACAAAAAATGAGATAGGCAACCCCTTTCGGGGAAGTCTATCTCATTTTTTTTCGTTGGAACTATTTTGCAATAGCCACTTTTTTCATTTCAGTGACGCCCCGGCTCAGACCTCAAAGTCAAGGTAGTCTGCGGCAAGGCCGATGATGGTCAGCATACCGACCGGGATGCAGGCATTATCGCAGTAGAAAGTGGGCGAATGGGCAGAGCCATACGCGCCGCCCGGGGTGCGTGCACCCAGACGGACAAAGATGCCCGGCTTCTTTTCCTTGATAAAGGCAAAGTCCTCGCCGCCCATGGCTGCGTAAGGCATGATCTTGGTGTTCTCTTCACCCAGCATCTTTTTGCCCACGCGCAGAGCGCGATCCACCCACTCGTCCTCGCAGATGAAAGGCGGCACGCCGCGGTTGTACTCCACATCGGCGGTGCAGCGGTAGGCCTCAGCCACCGAGGCAGCCACGCGCTTCACGCTGGCCTCCATGCGGTCTCGATCCGCCGGGTTCAGGGTGCGGACTGTGCCGGTCATCTCCACGCTGTCGGGCACGATGTTGTTGGCCTCGCCAGCATGGATGGTGCAGATGGAAATGACCACTGCGTTTGCGGGGTTCGTCTCGCGGGAGACCAGTGTCTGCAGGGCGTTGATCACCGCAGCCGACGCCACGATGGGGTCGCGCAGGGTGTGGCAGTGGGCACCGTGGCCGCCCTTGCCGTTGATGCGGATGCGGATGCCGTCGGCGCTGGCCAGGATGGCTCCGTACCGCACGCCGATGGTGCCTGCGTCCAGCTCTGCCGAGACATGCAGCGCTGCCACGGCGTCGATCTTGTCAAAGTCGATCTCCGGGTCGTTCAAAAACAGCTTGGCGCCCTGCAGGATCTCTTCTGCCGGCTGGATGAAGAAATAGATGGAGCCGGAGAACTGATCTTTCATCTCGCTCAGGATCTTGGCAGCACCCACATTGATGGTGCCGTGCACATCGTGGCCGCAGGCGTGCATCACGCCGGGCACCTTGCTGCGGGGAGACATGTGCTCATCCTCTTGAATAGGCAGCGCGTCGATATCGCCGCGGAACACGATCGTGGGGCCGTTGCCGGGCTTTGTGCCCTTCAGTTCAAAGAACAGTCCCGTTTCGCCCACCCGCTTCAGGCGGTCGTACTTGACGTTCTTCTTGACGTAATCTTCCAGCAGGGCACAGGTGTTGTACTCCTTCATACTCAGCTCGGGGTTCTCGTGGATATGAACACGCATCTGAGTGATCTCGGGCGTGATCTCTTCCACTTTCTTTCGGACATCCACCATAGTTACATTCCTCCATGCAGTGTTCGGAATAAACAACGGACAAAAATCAAACAGGGTTCAAACGGGGATCAGAAACCGACCCAGCCCACAGCCTGCAGCACCATGGTGATCACGATGGCAGCGCCGATGTTCATCATCAGGTACTTGAATGCCCACTTGATGTACTTGGGGAAGCCGATGCCGACCATGGCCAGGCAGCCCATCATGGGTCCGTTCAGCGGGGTGAGCAGGTTGCACAGGCCGTCGCCAAACTGGAAGGCCTGCACGGCGACCTGACGGGTAATGCCGACCAGATCGGCAATGGGGGTCATCAGCGGGATCATGACCGCTGCCTGACCGGAACCGGAGGGGATAAAGATGTTGACGATAACATTGACGACCACCATCAGGCCGGCACCCACCACGGCACCCACCTGATTCAGCGGGATGCTCAGGGCGTAGACGATGGTATCCAGCACTTTGCCCTGATTCAGGATAACAGCAATGGCGCTGGCCAGACCGGTGATGAAGGAGGCGTAGATCATGGGCTTGCAGCCCTTGATGAATTTATCGGAGATCTCGTTCATGCTGAAGCCGGAGACCAGACCGATGACGATCATCATGCCAAAGAAGTAAGAAGCGATCTTTTTGGCGTTCCACTTGCAGGCGATGGTCAGACCCACGCACAGCACAACGCCCAGCAGGAACACAGCAGCAGTCAGAATCTGGCGCTTGGTCATTTTGGAGTCCACCTTGTCAGAGGAGACCTCGAAAGCGCTGTGGAAGTCAGAACCGTAGTTCAGGCTCTTGGTGGGGTCTTTGCGGATGCGGCGGTAGTACAGCATGGTGACGATGTACAGGAAGGTGATGTTGGCCAGGCAGCACACCACACGCACGTTGGTGCCGGAGAAGATGGGGATCTCGGCCATGGTCTGTGCCACGCCAAGGATGCTGGGGTTTGCAAAGCCGATGGAGAAACCGCTCTGTAGGCCGTAGTAGATGATGAGGAAAGCCAGGAAGGCGTCGCCGCCGATGGCGTTGGACATCACGATGCCGATGGGCATCAGAGCCACACCGATGTTTGCGAAAGCACCGGCTGCGTTGCCCAGACCCAGGCCATACATCAGGATGGCGATGGCCAGCATCTCCTTGCCCTTCAGCTTACGGGCAAGCCAGGTGAAGAAGTCGGACAGGGCGTGACTCTCTTCCACCATGGCAACGGACGCGCCGCAGAAGAAGATCAGGAAGATGGTGCCTGCGCTGTTGATAAAGCCCTGATAAATAGCCTGCAGCATTGCCCAGGGGGTCTGGGGGCTGGAGTCCACATGCTGGAAGGTACCGGCCACGACCTTGGTCAGGGTGCCTTCGGTCACGCGCTCAAAGGTGCCGGCGGGGATGATCCAGGTCAGAACCATAGCTAGGCAGCACAGGATAAAGATCAGTGCATACACATCTGGAAATTGGAATTTCTTTTTCTTGGTTGTGGCTTCCATAGGTTTCTCTCCTTTACTGGCAAGTTTTTATTCCAAGGCGGCCGCACCGCCTTATGGGACATCAGGATAGGGGAATCACGGAAAAAGGGGAACTCAGGCCGGGCTGCCGTCCAGCGGGATCATGAATATCCGCACCGAGCGGAACGCTTTGCCGGCGCGCAGGCCGCCGCCTGCCACATGCCCGCCTGCCGTGGCACAGCTGGCGTGGATGTGAACGATCAGCGGACTCACCTTGTCGGGGTAGACCTCCAGCAGGGCAGGGTCGGCGCATTCGCGCTTCATGATCTCTCCGGTGAAGGAAAGCAGCTCTGCCGCCGCGTGGTACGGTGTCACTGCGCAGCGCAGCGGCAGCTCGTCCCGGATGGGAGCAGTGAACTCCATGCCGATCACCGAACCGATCGCGGCCGGGATCATCACGTTCTGCCACCCGTGGGCTGTCACAAAGTCCGAGATGGTCTTGCAGATATCCTCGCCGCTGCGGACAGTCACTTCAAAGATCTCCGGCATCTTCGTCACCCCTCCACCTTTTTCATTGCCTGGCTGGCTGCGATCAGGATGGGGTCATACACCGGGGCGACCGGCGGCGCGTACACGAGATCCAACTCGTTGATCTCGGCTACGGTCATGCCGCAGGTGATGGCAGTGGCAAACACATTGATGCGCCCCGCCACCGACTCGCTGCCAATGGCCTGTGCGCCCAGCAGGCGGCCGGGGGCTTTTTCCAAGATCACTCAGATGGTGTTGCTCTG
>USIZ01000191.1 GCA_900554855.1 uncultured Eubacteriales bacterium
ACTTCGTTCTGCTGTCATCCTGAGCGAAGCAAAGGATCTTAAAACACCCGCCTCCGACAAGAAGCATTCTGCATGTAGAAGCTCAGTGCTGTAAGATTCTTCGTCGCATTGCTCCTCAGAATGACAGGGCGAGAGAAGTTCAGCCTTTGAATGACCGTGTCAGTCCAAGCCGCCCCTCACAAATACCGCTCCACCGTCACATTGATGCGGCCCTTGCGACTCAGGCTTCCCACCTCGGCGAGTCTGCACTTGCCCAGTCCCCGGCAGGAGATCACGTCCCCCGCCCGGACGGCCAGATCGCTCTTGGAGGTGTCCTGCCAGTTGACGGCGCACCGGCCGGAGGCGATGAGCTGGGAGGCCTTGCTCCGGCTGATGGAGAACCCTACCGCCAGCACGCTGTCCAGCCGCAAGGCAGCCACGGTGTCGTGGAGCACCTTCCGCTCCTGCACCGGCACGCGCACTTCCTCCAGCGGCACTTCGCTCACATGGAGCTTCACCCGCCCGGCGGAGGTCAGGCTGTCCTTCAGAAAGCCCGCCACGGTGGGAAGGGTCAGAATGTCGCAGCTGCCGTCGCCCACCAGAATGTCGCCCACGGTATCCCGGCGCACCCCCATGCCCATGAGGGAGCCGAGAAAATCCCGGTGGGTCAGCTTGTCCTCCTTGAACCAGGTACAGCGCAGTACGGACAGATAGTCCCCGTTCTGGAGGTATTCCGGCTCCATCCAGTCGGGCAGGAATACCAGCACCCGGCGCTCCGCGCCGTCGTAGCCGCCCACGGCCGCATAGCGGGGATGACCCGCCGCATTCAGCAGCGCCTCAGCGGAGCGCTGCTCCTTCGGGGAGAGAAAGCCGGTGGCACACGGCTCCTGCCGCCGCTGGGCGTGCTCCATTTTGTCCAGCACCTGCCCGAGGAGCAGGCGTTCTTCGCCGTCCGCGCCGGTGCGGTCCAGCAGCTCCCGCTTATTCATGCCGCACCAGCGAGCCTTTTTTCTTCCACCATCCGGCGAGGAAATAAATCCCGCCGCCGAGCACGGAGACAAAGCCCGCCAGGCAGTTGCCCAGATAGAAGCCCAGCGCCCCCATTCCGGCGGTGAAGCCCAGCAGGAGGGACAGCACCAGCCGGGCGGCCACGCCGTCCGCAATGGCCACGATCATATTGTAGAGTGTGTCGCCCACGCCGTTGATAAGGCCCATGGTGGGGCTCATCAGGGCGGCGGCCAGCATATTGATGCTGCACACCGTCATAAAGGGCGGGGCCATCTCGATGACCGCCGGGTCGTTGGAGAAGATGCTGAAGATCTGGTGGGGGAACAGCTGGAACAGCAGAATCCAGACCACGGCAAAGGCCGCGCCCAGCAGCGTGGCATCCCACACCACCCGCTTGACGCGCTCCTGCTTGCCCGCGCCCACGCTCTGGCCCACCATGGAGGCAGAGCCGTCCATCATGGCCTGGCTGATGACCTGCATCAGGCTCTGGAGCTTGCCGCACACGCCGATGACCGCCGCCGCCGTAACACCGAAGCGGTAGATCATGGCGTTGACGAAGATCACGGAGATGCTGATGAAGAGATTTTTGATGATAATGGGCGCGCCGATACGCAGGATCACCCTGACGTGCCCCGACTTCAGGCCGAAGGAGGCCAGTTTGAAGTCAAAGCCCAGCATTTCCCGCTTGCGGAACAGATAGACCAGCGCAAACACACAGGCGGTGGTCTGGCCAATCACCGTGGCCCAGGCCGCACCGGCCACGCCCCAGTGCAGCACCGCCACAAAGAGGTAGTCCAGCACGATGTTCACCGCCGTGGAGATGGCCACGAACATGGTGGGGTGGCGGGAGTCGCCCATGCCGCGCAGAATGCCGCACAGGGCGTTGTAGAGCGCTACCGTCACATTGCCCGCCGTGCAGATAATGAGGTAGGTCCGGGTGACGCCCAGGATCTCCTCCGGCGTGTTGATGAGCCGCAGGATGGGGGTGGCCAGGGGAATGGTCAGCATGAGGATCAGGCTGACCAGCACGCACAGCGTCAGGCTGTTGCCCACGATCCTGTCCAGCTTGTCCCGGCGGCCCGCGCCCACGGTCTGGGCCACATAGATCTGGCCGCCGGTGGCGATGCCCATGAAGCAGAAGAACATCAGCATAGTCACATTGGACGAGATGCTCACCGCGCTCAGGGCGTCCGTGCCCGCGTACTGCCCCACAAAGAACATATCCACCAGGTTGTAGCACACCTGAAGCAGATTGGCCAACATCAGCGGCAGCGTAAAGCGGATGAGCCGCTTCATCACGCTGCCTTCGGTCAGATCGTTGATAAAGGTTGATTTGTTTGCCATATACTATTTCCTCCGTGGGGGCAGTTACTATCCTCAGTACTCCGCTCTGTCATCCTGAGCGGAGCGAAGGATCTTAAAACACCGGTCTCCGACAGTTGGCCGTCTGCTTGTAGAAGTCCGTGCTGTAAGATTCTTCGTCGGCATACGCCTCCTCAGAATGACATTAGAACAGGTCTGCCGCTCTGTATGCAGCTTTCCGTTCGTCGCCACCTCATCCGGTTCGCTCCGCTCACCACCTTTCCCTCAAGGGGAAGGCGTTATCTCTCAAAAAACCGCAGAATAAATTCATTATATAGTTGAATTGGAACGAATGCAATAATCAAAAGACACCTTTGATAAAAATTTCCAAGCCGATAAAAACGAGGATCGCGCCGCCCAGCACCTCGGCCCGGCCGGAGAGCCTGTCCCCCACGGTCCTGCCGATCACAAAGCCGCCCACGCAGATGACGAAGGTGGTGACCGCCACCAGCACGGAACACAGCACGGCGGCAAACAGGGTGTAGTCCGAGATGGTGAAGCCCACGCTCAGCGCGTCGATGGAGGTGGCCACGCCCTGCATCATCAGCACCCAGAAGCCCACGCCGGTGGGACATAGCTCCGCCCCGTCCCCGCCGTCCTTCTTTTTGCGCACGCCCTCCACCAGCATCTTGCCGCCGATGTAGCCCAGCAGGATCAGGGCAATCCACGGGATGAACTTCTCAAAGGCGCGGAACTTTTCCACAATGGTATGGACGCACACCCAGCCCACCATGGGCATGGCGAACTGGAAGAAGCCGAACACCGACGAGCGGCCGATGATCTGGCGCTTGGGAATGTCCGGCTGCCGGAGGCCGCTGGCCACCGACACGGAGAAGGCGTCCATGGCCAGCCCCACGCCCAGCAGGATGCTGTTGAAGAAAAATGCAAAATCGAGTTTCATTGGTTCCACCCTTTCTCCGCGCAAAAGCAAAGCCCGGCACTCTCAGCAGGCCGGGCGTCTCAGGCAAAAAAAGAGAGACTTCCCGGGCGGCGCGGCAATGCTGACGCGGCCCGTGAGTCTCGCAATTGAAAGCAAGCCAGATCGGCAGAGGCCGGTCAGTATGTTGACTTGCTACGCCCGCCGCGCATATCGCGCCGCAGACGCTTACTACTCCCTCACAGGATCATGAATAGGGAGAGTTTATCCCGTTTTGGGGCGGTTGTCAATATGTTAGTTACGACTAATCTTTTGCGTGTGCAGCTTCGGAAGGCTTTGGCGCGGCGCAGACTGTCGAAGGCTTCCCCTCATCGCCACCTCATCCGGCCCTTCGGGCCACCTTCCCCTCAAGGGGAAGGCTTTGGTG
>USIZ01000192.1 GCA_900554855.1 uncultured Eubacteriales bacterium
TCAGACGTGTGCTCTTCCGATCTACTGATCCGTTCCGGAAAGAATGGTGTACTGAGCCCAGCTGTAATGGCTGAGCAGCATGAAGTAGCCCATTGTCTGAGCCAGCGCAGGCGTGAACTCAGGCTTAAAGTACCCCTCTTTGACCAGCTGCTTCAGTCCCTGTAAAAAATTCTGCCTGATGATGTCGGAGTTGAGGAACTCGTTCTGCTTCAATTCGTCGTCGGCCATAAAATGGCCGACGTTCCGAAAATAAAAGGAGTAATCCACCACGGAGAGCAGAAGGTTTCGGATGAGCGTATCCATGTCGGAGAGGGTGTGCACCTCGATGGTGTAGAGCCCCGGATTGCGGCTCAGGCTCAGCAGGGCGAGCAGAATATCCGCCTTGCGGGGGAAGTGATAGGTCAGGTTGCCCACGCTGATGCCCACGGCGCGGGCGATGTCCCGCATGGACACGGCCTCGTAGCCCTGCTGGTTGAAAAGCAGTTTTGCGGTTTGCAGGATCTCGTCCTTGATGTTGGATTTCATTCGGCATCACCTTGACAGAGAAAAAGTTCTATGGTAGTGTTTTAGTACGATTGTACTAAAACTGAAAAACGAGGGAGGAATGCGCCGTGGAGAATAATATGACCACCGGCCCCATTCGCAGACAGATCGTACTGTTCACGATCCCGATCATGCTGAGCATCCTGCTCCAGCAGCTTTACAATATGGTGGATACCATCATTGTCGGCAATTTCGTCGGTGAGAATGCACTGGCGTCCGTGGGCACCAGTACGCCGGTGACAGCGCTGTTCATCGCTGTGGCCACCGGTATGTCCACCGGATGCTCCATTATCATATCACAGATGTTCGGGGCGAAGCAAACGGAAAACATCAAGCGGGCGGTCTCCACCGCGCTCATCCTGAACGGCGCGCTGGGCCTGGTTTTTACCGCCGTCGCCTATGCCGCCGCTGGATTTATCTTCTCCGTTATGCTCAATCTGGACGCGGCGCTGCTGGCGGACGCGGTGACCTACTTCCATATTTACTGCCTGGGCCTGCTGTTCCAGTTCCTCTACAATGCGGCGGCGGCCATTCTCCGCTCCGTGGGCGATTCCAAGGCCAGTCTGTACTTTCTGTTGGCGTCGTCGGTCACAAATATCATCCTGGATCTGGTATTTATCCTCTGCTTCCGCATGGGTGTGGCCGGTGCGGCGCTGGCCACCGTTCTCTCTCAGGCGCTGGCCTGTGTGCTCAGTCTGGTGTATATGCACCGGAAGTATGAGTTCCTCCGGCTGTCCCTTTCGGAGCTGCGCCTTGACCGGGAGATGGGGGCGCTGGCGCTGAAGCTGGGCATTCCGGTCGCCCTCCAGCAGTGCGTGGTATCGCTGGGACAGCTGGCCGTCCAGCGGCTGGTCAACACCTTCGGCATGACCTCCGGTTATACCGCGGCCATCCGGCTGGAGAATATCGTCCTCATCCCTGTGTTCGGCTTGAACGCGGGTATGGCTACCTTTGCTGGGCAGAATATCGGCGCAAGGCGGGAGGACAGGGTGTCCAAGGGGCTTCGGAATACACTGGTCATCGGCCTTGCCTGCTGCGCTGTGCTGGGAATGGTGTGCGTTCTGTTTGCCCCGGAGCTGGTGAGCCTGTTCGGCGTCAGTGGCTTCGGCTTGACGGTGGGGAGCGGGTATATCCGCTTCTGTGCGCCCTGTTACCTGCTCTTCTGCGCCTATATAATTACCAATGCCGTCCTTCAGGGGACCGGTGACGTGAACTTTACCATGTTCAACTCCCTGTCCGGTCTGGCTATCCGTTGTGTTTTTGCTTACACACTGGCCTTCTTCACACCGCTGTCCTACACGGCGCTGTGGATCAGCGTACCCATCAGCTGGGCCTATTCGCTGGTGCTGTCCATCGTCCGATACAAGGGGCGGAAATGGCTGGCTAAGGCGGTCATTCAATAAGGAAGAGGCTCGGTACTCCGAGCCTCTTTTTATGGGGGTCACTGATTTTTTGCGTCGGCCTTGGCCTGGAATTTTTCGTTCTCCACCAGGAAGCGCTCGTGGGTCCCTTTGCCGACCAGGCCCTTCTCGTCATAGACCTCAGCGTGGAACACCAGTCTGCGCCGGTCTACCTCGACCAGTTCGGTGGTGGCGGTGACGGTCATACCCACCGGAGTGGCGGACAGGTGCTGAATATTCAGCGATGTGCCCACACTGCCCCAGCCGGGCTCCAGTTCGCTTTCAATGCTGGTGTAGGCGGTCTGCTCGATGAGGGCGACCATGGCGGGGGTGGCAAATACGTCCAGCGTGCCGCTGCCCATGGTTTTGGCGGTGTTGGCATCGGTGACGGTCAGGCTCTTTTCGGCCTTGATTCCGGGTTGAAGCATAGGTGAGATCCTCCATAATCTATTGGGTTAGTACTATTTTACCATAGGGTTGTGAATTCGTCCATAAAAATCGGGACTGCTGAATGCAGTCCCGATTTTTTGCGGAATTTCTTAGATTTTGGACAGAGCGGCCTCGTCGGCGACGAGGGTGAAGTCCTTGTGGAGCTGGAGAATGGAGGCGGGCACCTGAGGGGTGACGGGGCCGAAGAAGGCCTCTCTCACGATCTCGGCCTTGCTCTCGCCGGAGACGACCATGACCACGCGCTCGGCATGCATGATGTCGCAGATGCCCATGGTGTAGGCGAAGCGGGGCACATCTTCTTCCTTCTCAAAGAAGCGCTTGTTGGCCTGAATGGTGGCGTCGGTCAGGGCAACCTTGTGGGTGCCCTTAGTGAAGTGGTCGTCAGGCTCGTTGAAGCCGATGTGTCCGTTGGGGCCGAGACCCAGCAGCTGCAAATCGATGCCGCCCAGGGAGCGGATGATCTCGTCATAGCGGCCGCACTCTTCCTCGGCGTTGGGATTCACGCCGCAGGGCACATTGGTGTTGGCCAGATCAATGTTGATGTGGTCAAAGAAGTTGTTGCGCATAAAGTAAATGTAGCTCTGATCGCTGGAGTAGTCCAGCCCCACATACTCGTCCAGGTTGACGCTCTTGACGCGGCTGAAATCGATGTCACCCTTTTTGTACCATTCGATCAGCTGCTTGTAGGTGCCGATGGGACTGGAACCGGTGGCCAGACCCAGTACGCAGTCGGGCTTCAGAATGACCTGAGCAGAGATGATGTTGGCGGCTTGACGACTCATATGGTCGTAGTCACGGGCGGAGATGATCCTCATTTTAATATCCTTCTTTCTGAATCGGTCAGGAGATGCGCTGACCGTCGATGAACACGGCTTTCAGGTTAAGCTGGCTGTCCAGCAGCACCAGATCGGCGCAGCAGCCCACGGCCAGACGGCCAATATCGCTGCGGCGGATGGTTTTGGCCGGGGCTTCGGTGGCGGCATAGACGGCGGCCTCCAGCGGCACGCCGAAGGAGACGCTGCGGCGCAGACCGTCCATCAGATGGATGGAGGAGCCGGCCAGCGTGTCGGTGCCGGTCAGGGTGGCGCGGCCGTTCTTCATGGTGATGGGCTGGCCGCCGAGGGTGTAGTCGCCGTCGGGCATACCGGCACAGCGCAGGGAGTCGGAGATCAGCACCAGCTTCTCGCCGAACAGCTTGTGGGTCAGCCGGATGACGGAGGGGTGGATATGCAGA
>USIZ01000193.1 GCA_900554855.1 uncultured Eubacteriales bacterium
GGGCAGTTGTAGTGGTTGTCTCCGATGCCCTCGTCGTTGTTGTAGGACATGCAGGGGTACCAGACAGCGTCCACCCCCGCCTCCACCAGGGCCTCTACGTGGCCGTGGAGCAGCTTGGCGGGGTAGCACACTGTGTCGGAGGGGATGGTGCGCTGGCCCTTGATGTAGAGCTGACGGCTGGACTCAGGGGAGAGCACCACGTCGAAGTTCAGCTTGGTGAAGAATTCAAACCAGAAGGGCAGGTTTTCATACATATTCAGCGCGAAGGGAATGCCGATCTTTCCCCGGCTGCCGTCGCCCTGACCCATGCCGTGCATAGCGCGCAGCTTCTCATACTTGTACTTCATGAGGTCGGGCATGTGCTCCTGCTTGCCGCCCAGCGGCTTGGAACAGCGGTTGCCGGAGATAAAGCGGCGGCCGCCGTCAAACTGGTTGATGGTCAGGCTGCAGTGGTTGGTGCAGCCGTTGCAGGTGATGGGTTTGGCGGTGTGCTGGAAGGCCTTCAATTCTTCGGGGGTGAGGATCTGGCTCTTCTCCAGCGCCAGATCCTTGGCGGCCAGTGCCGCGCCGAAGGCGCCCATCAGACCGGCGATGGTGGGACGGGTGACGTTGCGGCCCAGCTCCTGCTCAAAGGCCCGGAGCACTGCGTCGTTGTGGAAGGTGCCGCCCTGCACCACAATGTGCTGGCCCAGCTCGTCGGCAGAGGACATACGCAGCACCTTGTAGATGGCGTTCTTGACGATGGAGATGGCGAGACCGGCGGAGATGTCGGCCACGCTGGCGCCATCCTTCTGGGCCTGCTTGACGGAGGAGTTCATGAACACCGTGCAGCGGGAGCCCAGGTTCACCGGCTTTTCGGTGAACAGGCCCAGCTTGGCGAAATCGGCGATGTTATAGCCCAGCGCCTTGGCGAAGGTCTCAATAAAGGAACCGCAGCCGGAGGAACAGGCCTCGTTCAGCATGATGGAGTCCACCGCGCCGTTGCGGATCTTGAAGCACTTCATGTCCTGACCGCCGATGTCGATGATGAAGTCCACGTCGGGATTGAAGTGCTTGGCAGCGTTCAGGTGAGCCACCGTCTCCACAAGGCCCAGGTCGCAGCGGAAGGCGTTTTTGATGAGATCCTCGCCATAACCGGTGACGGCGCTGCCCTTGATGTGGATCCTGTCGCCGCACAGGGCGTAGATCTTGTCCAGCTGCTCCCGGACAATGGCCACCGGGTTGCCCTGATTGGAGTGGTAATAGGTGTAGAGCAGGCCGCCGTCCGGGGCGATCAGAGCCAGTTTGGTGGTGGTGCTGCCCGCGTCAATGCCCAGATAGGCGTCGCCCTCATAGGCGGCGGCGTCCACCACCGGGGGGTGGGAGGAGTTATGCCGCCGACAGAATTCATCATACTCCTCCTGACTCTTGAAGAGCTGGGGGGCAGTGTTCAGGGTAGTGGTGGCCTCCCGGCTCTCCTCCAGCAGCTTCAGAGCCTTGTCAAAGGGCATGGAGTCGTAGTCGGAGGCGCACAGCGCCGCGCCGATGGCGGCGAAGCAGTCGCCGTCCTCGGGGAAGATGGCGTGCGCCTCGTCCAGCTTCAGCGTCTCCACAAAGCGCTCCCGCAGACCCTTCAGGAAGTGGAGCGGGCCGCCCAGAAAGACGATCTTGCCCTTGAGCTCGCGGCCCTGGGTCAGACCGGCGATGGTCTGATCCACCACGGCCTGGAAGATGCTGGCCGCCACGTCCTCTTTCCGGCCGCCCTGGTTCAGAATGGGCTGGATGTCGCTTTTGGCGAACACGCCGCAGCGGGAGGCGATGGGGTAGATCTTCTCGTGCTTGAGGGAGAGCGTGTCCAGCTCATCGGCGGTGACGTTCATCAGCGTAGCCATCTGGTCAATGAAGGCTCCGGTGCCGCCGGCACAGGAGCCGTTCATACGCTCCTCCAGTGCGCCGCCGAAGAAGATGATCTTGGCGTCCTCGCCGCCCAGCTCGATCACCGCGTCGGTGTCGGGGATGTACTCGTTGACGGCGGCGGCGGTGGCATAAACTTCCTGCACAAAGTCGATGCCGCTGGCCTTGGCCACGCCCAGACCGGCGGAGCCGGTGATGACCAGCCGGATGTCCTGTCCGGAGAACCGGGGGGCGATGGAGCTCAGGATCTCGCAGGCCTTTTCACGCACCTTGGAAAAATGCCGCTCATAGGAGCGGAACAGCAGCTTGTTCTGTTCATCGAGTACGACCACCTTGACGGTGGTGGAACCGATGTCGATACCAATACGAAGGCTCATAAAAGTCCACCTTATCTCATAATAATACAGATTACATTATAGCGAAATTTCAAGAATTATCAAGTTATTCTACCACAGGAAATGTGAACACGCTGTAAAACATTTTCCCTTTTCATGTGGAAAATTACGCCGATCTGCCCGGCGAAGGCCCGGGATGCGTTGCAATTGCCGACAAACGTGGTATAATTTTCAATAAAATGTGCCCAGGAGGAATGACCATGCCGCCGAAAATGAATTTTGACCGCCCAAATTATGACAGCCAGGAGGGAATGCTGGCTCAGGCGGAGGAGATGGCCCGCTATTTTCGGGAGGATATGCCTGGAACCGTGGCGGACAAGATTCCGCTCTATGTCCACGAGGTGAACTATGCGCGCAAGACGCTGACCATGGTGCTCCAGCCCTCAGCCTGGATGGCGGATCGGAGCGGCTATATGAGCAACGGCGCCTTCTGCGTGGCGCTGGACGAGACGATGGGGTTTCTCTGCCTGTACACCGCCCGGATGCCTATGACCCCCACCGTCACGATGCAGCTCTCTCTGCTGGGCCCTATCCCGCTGGATAAGCCCCTCTATATCAAGGCGAAGATCCTGAGCAGCGACGGTAGCAAGCTGGACGTGGGCGCCACCGCGTGGAGCGGCGACATGGAGCGTGAACCGGTGTGCACTGCCGTGGGCATCTACTTTGCACCGAAGGCAAAGGCGTGAGGAGGAGAGTGCGATGAATAAGCAGGATGTTTACGCACTGCTGGATGAAAACGGATTCTGGCACGAGATCACCGAGCACAAGGCGGTCTACAATATGGCGGAGCTGGCCGAGGTGGAGTGCCCCTATCCGGAGGCGGATGCAAAAAACCTCTTCGTTCGGGACGATAAAAAACGCAATTACTACCTCATCACCGTCAAGGGCGATAAGCGGGTGGATCTGAAAGCGTTCCGCAAAGCCTACGGCACAAAGTCGCTGACCTTTGCCTCCCCGGAGGAACTGTCCGCCATTCTCGGCCTGATCCCCGGCGCGGTCACGCCCTTGGGCGTGCTCAACGACGAGGAGCGGAAGGTAAAGCTGTTTCTGGATCGGGAGTTCTTGAATGCGCCCGGCCTGATCGGCATCCATCCCAATGACAATACCGCCACCGTCTGGATGAAAACGGAGGATCTGATCGCGCTGGTCAAAGAGCATGGCACCGAGGTGGAGCTGGCGGAGATTTAAAAGATAAATTGGGGGTTGTAAGTTTGCAACGCACCCACGAAAGCCTTCCCCTTGAGGGGAAGGTGGTGAGCGAAGCGAACCGGATGAGGTGG
>USIZ01000194.1 GCA_900554855.1 uncultured Eubacteriales bacterium
CAAGTATTGGCTCCTGTTCCAGGGCGGCGGTCTGTGCAACGGCATGTCCCTTGGCTTCCTGATCGGCTCCATGGGCTACTGGATCCAGCACGTTTTGGGCCCCTCCGGCCTGGCCGGCGACAACCCCATCGGTCTGATCATGACGGTTATGAACGTTCCCATGATGGTCGCTCCCTTCCTGATCCTGCCCTTCATCAAGTTTGTCGATGCGAAGAACATCGTCGTCATGTTCATGGGTCTGGGCGCTGTGTTCAGCCTGGGCATGTGGGCCTGCGGCCTGAAGATCTGGTGGCTGTTCGTGGTTCTGATGATCCTGCGTCAGTGCGTCGGCTCCTGCGTCAACGGTTCCGCAAACGTCCTGCTGACCCGCGCCATTGACTATGGCGAGTGGAAGTTCGGCGTCCGCCAGGAGGGCGTCGGCTCCTCCTTCAGCTCCGCTCTGAACAAGGTCTCCATGGGCGTTGCCACTGCTGTCCTCGGCTTCGTTCTGGCCAGCTCCGGTTACTCCGGCGGCGGCACCGTGGGCGAGAGCACCCAGGCCGCTCTGAACTTCCTGTTCATGGGCTTGCCCGGCATTGCTATGGCGGTCGGCACTGTGTTCTACGGCCTGAGCCTGGGCAGCAAGAAGTGGACCCAGATCCGTGCCGAGCTGGATGAGCGTAACGCTGCTCAGCAGTAATTGATCAAACTGCATCGGTTTTGATGTATCTCCGTACCCTTCCCTTGGGGCCATCCTCTCCGGAGGGTGGCCCCTCTCCTTATCACCTGGAGTGTAAGTTTCCCTCAGCAAAACGAAAAAGGAGGTCATTTTTATGTCCAGCACCCGTTACCAGAGTCTGCTGAGCCCCATCAAGGTGGGCAACATCTGGCTGAAGAACCGTCTGGTTTCCTGTACCTCTCTGCCCCACTACATTCAGGGCAATGAGCGCTTTCCCGCAGACTCCATGATCGAGCATATGCTGCGCCGCGCCAAGGGCGGCGCCGGTATCGTTACCTGTACCGGCTTTGACGATCCCGCCAAGGTGCCCCCCGCAGAGGACATCGTCCATTTTCCTATTATTGACCAGTTTGACACCCGCTGTCAGAACTATCTGAGCCAGATGATCGAGGGCCTGCACTACTACGATGCCAAGGCCAACGTGTCCATCATGGTCCAGCCCGGCCCCGGAGTGGACGTGGTGGACGGCGATCTGCCCGCCTTCCTGACCCCGCCCGGATCTCCTCCTATCCATAACCGTCAGATCACCAGGGAGGAGCTGGAGGATCTGGCCAGGCAGTATGCCGAACAGGCGCTGCTGTTCAAGAAGATCGGCTTCGATATGTGCTCCATCCACTTCGCCTATCGCGGCCCTCTGGGCGCCAAGTTCCTGAGCGCCATCACCAACACCCGTACCGACGAGTTCGGCGGCCCCATCGAGAACCGCGCCCGCTTCCCGTTGATGGTATATAAGGCGATCCGTGAGGCCTGCGGCCCTGACTTCCTGATCGAGACGCTGGTCTCCGGTGAGGATGGTATGCCCGGCGGCACCACCATTGACGACATCTGCAAGTTTGCCAAGATGTGCGAGGGATATGTGGACATTATGCAGCTGCGCGCCCCCGATCTGGATCCCAACCATCCCATCAACTACTGTCTTGAGGAGACCCCGTGGCTGAAGTACGCCGACGCGGTCAAGCAGTCCGGCGCCAAGATCACCGTGGAGACCGTTGCCGGGTTCACCAATCTGGACACCTGCGAGCGCGCCATTTCCGAGGGCAAGGCCGACCTGATCGGCGCCGCCCGGGCCTGGATCTCCAACCCCAACTTCGGCCGCCTGGCCTATGAGGGCAAGGGTGAGGACGTTGTGCCCTGCCTGCGCTGCAACAAGTGCCATGTGGCCACCATCCACGGGCCCTACCTGTCCGTCTGCTCCGTCAACCCCGAGTATGGCCTGGAGCATCAGCTGAAGAAGATGGCCCCCGCCCCCGTGACCGAGCCTCGCAAGGTCGCTGTCATCGGCGGCGGCCCTGCCGGTATGGAGGCCGCTCAGGTGGCCGCCAACCGTGGCCATAAGGTCACGCTGTTTGAAAAGACCGGCGAGCTGGGCGGTCAGCTGATTCCTGCCAGTGTGCCCGACTTCAAATGGACGCTGAAGAACTTCAAGGACTACATGGTGCGCAAGACGCTGGAGAACGCCAACATCGAGGTGCGCTTCAACACCGAGGCCAAACCCGGCGAGCTCTTCGGCTTCGACAAGGTTATTGTGGCCATCGGCGCTGAGCCCATCATCCTGCCGCTGCCCGGCGTGGACGGCAAAAACGTCATGACCGGCATTGACGCCCTGCTGCATCCCGAGCAGGTCAAGGGCAAAGTCGCGGTCATCGGCGGCGGCGAGATCGGCGTGGAAGTCGGTATGTTCCTCGCCAAGAAGGGCCACCCCTCCACTGTACTTGAGATGCGCGATATGCTGGCCGCAGATGCCACCCCCATTCACTACTACAACATGGTGCGGGATGCCTGGGAGGCCACCGAGGGCTTCTCCTCCATCCTCAAGGCCAAGGTCACAGGCATTACCGACGCCGGCGTGACCTACACCGACGAGAATGGTGAGTCCAAGATCGTTGAGGCGAACACCGTGATCCTGTCTGTGGGCACCCGCTCCAAGCGGGACGAGGCATATGCCTTCTATGCGCCCGGTGCGGAGACCACTGTGATCGGCGACGCGCTGGCGGTCAAGACCGTTCAGGGCGCCATGCGTACCGGATATGCCGCAGGCAATAATGCCTGATCCGTTGGTACGGGAAAAGCGCGGCTCTGCGTTTTGACGCAGTGAGAAAAGCATGAGAATACGGCTCAGACAGGGTCTGCTTTGACCTTGTCTGAGCCGTTGCTTTGCCGTAAAAGCCCAGGGCGTGGCATTGCTGGCGTGGTGATGCTCCGGGAGGTCCCGGATAAAAAACAGCAGGCGGGAACCAGAGTTCTCGCCTGCTACGCTGTATGATTCATTTGTCGGCTCAGGGCATGATGGAGTTGGCGCCGTCGACGATTACGCTCTGGCCGGAATAATAGCAGGAGTCCGGGCCTGCCAGAAATGCGACCACAGGGGCAATGTCGTTCTCCGGGTTGCCGAAGCGTTTCATGGGGTTCAGATTGACCTGCTTCGCGTACTCTTCCGGGAACTTCTGGGCCCAGGCTTTCGCCGCCGGGGATTCTGCGCCGGGCAGAACGACGTTGACGCAGATGCCGTACTGTCCCCATTCCTTTGCCGCAATCTTCGTCATGCCTCGAATGGCCTCCTTGTTGGAGCCGTAGGCCAGCTGACCTGCAATGCCGAACATACCTGTCGCAGAGGCAAAGTTGATGATCCGACCCTCATGCTGAGCCTTCATGTAGGGAAATGCGGCCTGCATATAGTTGAGTGCGCCGATCACGCCGCTCTGCCAGGCCTTGAGCATATTTTCGTAGGTGGTATCTTCTACCGGAGCAGAGGGAACGATGGCCTGCGCATTGTTGACGACAACATCGACGGTGCCGTATTTTTCGGCGGCGGCCTTTACGACCTCATCCTCCCTGGCCCGGTCAGCG
>USIZ01000195.1 GCA_900554855.1 uncultured Eubacteriales bacterium
TACCAGCCATTGGCTGGCGGTTTGACTCAGGCCGCCGGACTGTGTGCCTGTCTGGGCGGAGAAGGAGAAGATCGCTGCCAGCATTGCCAGCGCGGGCAGAAATGAGAGTATTTTTCCGAAACTTTGCTTTTTCATGTAAGAAGTCCTTTTTATCATTCTATTTATGCTATCACTTTAACATAGCGGAGCGGGAAGGTAAAGCCCCCTCTGCGTCGGACGACAACAGGAGTTTTCTATGTTTCGAGTTTTGAAAACAGAGGGCAGGGCCCGGCGGGGAGAGTTTACCTGCGCCCACGGCACAGCCCAGACCCCGGTCTTTATGAACGTGGGAACCCAGGCGGCCATCAAGGGCGGCGTATCTGCCCATGATCTGGAAAAGCTGAACTGCCAGATCGAGCTGTCCAATACCTATCACCTTCATGTCCGCCCCGGTGATGATGTGGTGAAGCAGATGGGTGGTCTGCATAAATTCATGGACTGGCATGGCCCGATCCTGACGGACAGCGGAGGATTTCAGGTGTTCTCCCTGGCCAAATTGCGCAATATCAAGGAGGAGGGGGTTACGTTCTCTTCCCATGTGGATGGGCGCCGGATCTTTATGGGGCCGGAGGAGTCTATGCGCATCCAGTCCAATCTGGGCAGCGATATTGCCATGGCCTTTGATGAGTGCGTGGAAAACCCGGCGACCCATGAGTATGCAGAGAAATCCTGTGCGCGGACCTACCGTTGGCTGGAGCGCTGTATTGCGGAGCACAAGCGGCTGAATGCCCAGCCGGACTGCGTAAACCCACAGCAGATGCTCTTCGGCATCAATCAGGGCTGTACCTTCCCGGATCTGCGCATCAAGCATATGCAGCAGATTGCCCAGCTGGACTGCGACGGCTTTGCCATCGGCGGTCTGGCGGTGGGGGAGCCCACCGAGACGATGTATGAGATCATCGAAGCGGTGGAACCCTATATGCCTGCGGATAAGCCCCGCTACCTGATGGGCGTTGGCACCCCCAGCAATATCATTGAGGGCGTGGCCCGGGGGGTGGATTTCTTTGACTGCGTCATGCCTGCACGCAATGCCCGCCATGGTAAGCTGTTCACCTGGAAAGGCACTATGAACATCAAAAACGAGAAATATAGGACGGATCCGCTGCCGCTGGACCCGGATTGTCAGTGCCCGACCTGCCGCTCCTTCTCTCGCGCCTATCTGCGCCATCTGGTCAAGGCGGATGAAATGCTGGCTATGCGTCTGCTGGTCATGCACAACCTCTGGTTCTACAATGAGCTGATGCAGAAGATCCGCGATGCGCTGGATGAGGGACGGTTTGCTGAATTCCGGGCGGAATACTCGGAAAAATTGGCTCAGCGCCTGTGATTTTCAGGAAAGGGCTTGCCAAATTTCCCCGAACCGGATATAATAAAACAAATTGTCGCGTTCAAATGCGCATACGGAGGTAATTATTTTGGGTAGTACTGTTTCCACCATTATCATGGTCGTGGCCCTGATCGCCATCTTCTATTTCCTGCTGATCCGTCCGGAGAACAAGAAGAAGAAGGAAGCTCAGCAGCTGCGTGACTCTCTGGCTGTGGGTGACGAGGTCACCACCATCGGCGGCATCGTGGGCACCATCTGCCATGTGAAGGAGAACACCATTGTGATCGAAACCGGCGCTGACCGCGTGCGTCTGGAAATGATGAAGTGGTCCATCGCCAACAAGGGTGCTCAGGTCGAGGAGACCAAGTAAGCCTGAATCGCTGAATGTGCAGCACCCTCCCCGCATAGACTGGAACAAAACAGTCGGCGGGGAGGGTGCTTTGTTTTATGGCGGAACGGAAAGAAGCTGGAGCGGGAATGCGCCATATGTCAGAGATTGTTGTAGTGCTGCTGGTGTCATTGGCGGCGGGACTTCTGGCGGCGCTGCTGGTGGGAATAGGCGCAGCGGCGCTGACGTTGCGGGGGCGCGTGCCTGTGACGCAGCCGACTGGCGCGGCTCTGGGTGCGTTGTTTTTGGCCGGGTTGACGGCGGGGCTGCTGTGCCTGCGAAAAATGGGGCGGAAAAGCGTGCTTCTCTGGGGTGTTTGCGGCTCGGGTACGGTGAGCGCGGCGGCGCTGCTGTGCGGCTGTCTGCTCTACGGCCTGCCAGAGCCTGCGACACTGCTCAGCCGCCTTTTTGCGCCGCTTTTGGGCGGCGCACTGGCGGGCGTGCTCGCCGCAGCGCGGAAATAGCAGAAAATGATTGAAAATTAAAATAGAGTGTGTTATAATGACCCAAAGATTTATATGAGGAGGGGATTCCTTTGAAGCATGTTAAGACCCTGAATGGTGCCACCCTGAAGAACAGCGCTGCCCATGGCGGCTGCGGCGAGTGCCAGACTTCCTGCCAGTCTGCCTGCAAGACTTCCTGCACGGTTGCCAACCAGAAGTGCGAGCACAATAAGTAATCTTTTTTCACTTACGTTGAAAGGGTGGGCCTGCGCCCGCCCTTTCTGCTGTCTATTTGGAGGTGCTGAATTGGTACATACCTTTGAGGCGCTGGGCTGTTATATCGCGGTCGATGTGAACAGCGGCGCGGTCCATGTGTTGGACAAAATGATGTATGATCTGCTGCGTGAGGTGGAGTCCTGTGAGTCTATGGGGGCGCACTGTCCGCAGGAGGTAAAGGACAAGCTGAACCAGTATCCCGCCGAGGAACTGGACGAGTGCTGGGCTGAACTGCTGGAACTGCAGGAGCAGGGTCTGCTCTTTGAGAAGGACGACTATGTGGATCCCAACATGGCGGTGATCCGCAACGCGCCGGTCAAGGCACTGTGTCTGAATGTGTCTCACGACTGCAACCTGCGCTGCAAATATTGCTTTGCCTCTACCGGCGATTTCGGCCTGGGCCGCAAGACTATGAGCGTGGAGACGGCCAAGAAGGCCATCGACTTTGTCGTCAAACGCTCCGGTGTCCGCCACAATATTGAGGTGGACTTCTTCGGCGGCGAGCCGCTGATGGCGATGGACACGGTCAAGGAGACCGTAAAGTATGCTCGATCCATAGAAGGGGAGAAGGGGAAGGCCTTCCGCTTCACCATGACCACCAACGGCGTGCTGCTCAATCAGGAGAACATCGACTATATCAACGAGGAGATGTCCAACTGTGTCCTGTCTCTGGATGGCCGTCCGGAGGTCAATGACCGCCACCGTCCCACTGTGGCCGGAACAGGCAGCTATGATGTCATTGTGCCAAAGTTCAAGAAGCTGGTGGAGACCCGCGGCGATCAGGACTACTATCTGCGCGGCACCTTTACCCGGGACAATTTGGACTTCGCCGCCGATGTGATCCATATCGCATCCGAAGGCTTTGAGAGCGTTTCTGTGGAACCTGCCGTGGGCAAGCCGGATGATCCTTTTGCCGTCCGCGAGGAGGATCTGCCGCAGGTGAAAGCGGAGTATGACAAGCTGGCCCGTTATCTGCTGGATCATCCCGAGGTGAACTTCTTCCATTTCAATGTCGATCTGGCACAGGGGCCCTGCGTTATCAAGCGTATGCGCGGCTGCGGTGCCGGCTGTGAGTATGTGTGCATTAC
>USIZ01000196.1 GCA_900554855.1 uncultured Eubacteriales bacterium
GGGGTGAAGGCTCCAACCGCGCCCGCAACTGGCAGCGCTACGATCTGGGCGGCGCCAGCAAGCTCTCCTTTGAGGAAGGCGTGGACAGCTACGTTCCGTATGCCGGCCCGCTGGCTGACGGTGTTCAGACCACGCTCTATAAAGTAAAGAGCACCATGTGCAACTGCGGCTGCAACTCCATTCCCGAGCTGCAGGAGAATGCCAAGCTGACTGTGGTCTCTTCCACCAGCATCGTGGAAGGCGGCAGCCACGACGTCATGCTCCGCAATGGCAGCAGCAACAACTGAGCTTATGATTAAAAAGTGCCTCCGGTCCGATCCGGAGGCACTTTTCTTGTGTTTTGTCCTGCTTTATGCTATACTATTATGTCTAATTAACAAATACAAAGGAGCGTTTCAATATGGCTGAAGAACTGCGGACCTTTGCCTATATCTGCCCGGAGTGCCGGCAGACCGTGATCGCCCAGCGCAGCGCTTTTTCGCTGGCCGCCGGTGACTGTAAGATCCCGTGCCCCTGCGGCAAATCCACTCTGTCCATTGAAAATATGGGAAGTATGTACCACCTGAGCGTGCCCTGCGTGGCCTGTGGACGCAATCACGACGTATCCTGCCCGCAGGAGGCGCTTCTGCGCCGTAAAGCAGTTGCGCTGACCTGCAAGGCGACCGGCTTTGACAGCTGTATTGTGGGCGAGGAATCTGCTGTATTTGAGGCCGCAAAACGGATGGAGGAGAGCGCTGATGCTCTGCCTGAAAACGCCGAAAACGGTAAAGAGGGGTTTTTGAACCCCATTGTTATGCAAGAGGTGCTCAGCGAGGTCAAGGAGATTGCCCAGCGGGGCGGCATTTCCTGCACCTGCGGCTCCAAACGCTGGTCGCTGGATCTTCGCTATGCCTCTATTGTGCTGCGTTGTGCGGACTGCGGAGGTGTGCTGAAGATCCCTGCTGCCGCTGATGTCGATATTGAAAATATCTGCTGTCAGTATACTCTGAGTATCAAAGGAAAGAAGTAAGTAATGGCTGATTTGAATGTATACGAAAAGAAAGTCATCATCAATAGCCGGGATGTGGATGGCATGGGACACTGCAAGGCCTCCGCGCTGCTGGGGTATCTTCAGGATGCCTCTGCGGCGCATACAATGCTCTGCGGCTGTGGGCGGAAAGAAATGGTGGCGCGCTACAATGTTTTCTGGATGTTGACCCGCATTCAGGTCCAGCTGGAGCGGCCTATCCGTTGGCTGGATGAGTTGACGATCCGTACCTGTCACCGTTCTGCCCGGGGGATCTTGCTCTACCGTGACTATGAGATGACCGTTGGCAGCCAATATGTCGGTGCAGCCTGTGCGCTTTGGGTACTGCCTGATCTTCAGACGCGCAAACTGCTCAATGTAACTCATACGCCGATCGTGGAACTAAAAGAGACTGTCGGCGGGCTGACACCAAGAATCAGAAAACTGACGGCGCTGCATACCCCGGATGACCTCACCTTCGTGGAAGATCGTCTGATGCGCTACAGCGACACGGATGTCAATGCTCATGTCAACACTACGAAATATGCTGATTTCGCCTGTGACGCATTAGATCTTGCCGCGCGTCGGGAGGGAGAATTTATCTCTGAGTTGGAGATCACCTATCACGAAGAATGCCAGCCCAGCGAACGCATTCGTATTTCCACCGCCAATATACAGCCAGATCAGTTTGTACATGGCGAAGGAGCAGACCGGGTCTCCCGCTTTGATGTGCGTCTGCGCTTAGATATAGAGGGACAATAAGACTGGAGTGACTTATGCTGAATGAAGTAAACGGTGCACGATTCTGCGCTGTACGGCGGGCCGTAATCGCCCGGGAGTTTGAAAAGCTGAACCCGGAGCAGCGGGAAGGCGTACTGACGACTGAAGGGCCGCTTCTTCTGCTGGCCGGTGCCGGCAGCGGAAAGACAACGGTGCTTATCAACCGCATTGCCAATTTGATCCGTTTCGGCTGTGGTTCCGACTCCACTGAAGTCCCAGACTACATTACGGAAGATGATATTGCCTTTCTGGAAGATTTTTTGAAGACCCCAAGTGAAGCAAACCGTATGCGGATGGAGATGCTCTGCCGCCTCCATCCGGTTGCTCCGTGGAATATCATTGCGATCACCTTTACGAATAAGGCGGCCGGTGAACTGAAGGAACGGTTGGAAAAAATGCTTGGACCGCAGGCGCTGGACATTTGGGCAGCTACCTTCCATTCTGCCTGTGTGCGCATTCTTCGCAGGGACATCGACCGGCTGGGCTTTGCCAACAGCTTCACGATCTATGACACGGATGACTCTCTGCGCGTCATCAAGGAGATATTGAAGACGCTGGAGCTGGACGACAAGATGTATCCGCCCCGCAGCGTATTGAATTACATCTCCAGGGCAAAGGATAATATGCAGCTTTCCGGCGATTTTGCCGAGGTCTGCCGGAAAGAAGGGGACTATCGGCTCAATCAGATCGCTAAGATCTATGCAGCCTATGAGCGCCGCCTATGGGAAGCAGATGCTCTGGATTTTGATGATATTATCCTGCATACTGTTCGTCTGCTTCAGTCCTGCGAGGATGTCCGCAGCTATTGGCAGAATAAATTCCGTTATGTACTGATCGATGAGTATCAGGATACCAACCATATGCAGTATCTGCTGGCATCGCTGCTGGCGGGCAAATGGGAGAACATCTGCGTCGTAGGTGATGACGATCAGTCTATTTATCGCTTCCGCGGCGCTACGATTGAAAATATCCTATCCTTTGAGGAGCAGTATCACGGCGCCCGGGTGATCCGGCTGGAGCAGAATTACCGCTCGACTGAAAATATTCTGGAAGCGGCCAATGCGGTCATTCAGAACAACAGTGCCCGCAAAGGGAAGCACCTTTGGACGGCGCACAAGGGAGGCGATCTGATTCACGCCTACACCGCAATGAACGAAAATGAGGAAGCACAGTATGTAGCAGCACAGATCATCTCCGGCGTTTCACAGGGTGAAAACTGGAATGATTATGCAGTTCTCTATCGTATGAATGCCCAGTCCAACCAATTGGAGTATGCATTCAAACGCAACGGCATTCCTTATACGGTCTATGGCGGCACGAAGTTCTTTGATCGTACAGAAGTCAAGGATATGCTGGCCTATCTCTGTGTGGTGCATAACCCGGCAGACGATCTGCGTCTGAAACGTATTATTAACACGCCTGCACGCGGGATCGGCGCACGAACGGTGGAGTTGGCCGAGTCTGTGGCTGAGCAGGAAGGCAAACCCATCTATGAAGTGATTCTGCACGCGGCTGAATATCCGCAGTTGGTTAAGCAGGCGGCAAAGCTGGGCAAATTCACGGAAATCATGGAATCCCTGCGGGAAAAAGCGGGTACGATGGAATTGACCGATTTTTACGATGAAGTGGTTGCCGCCAGCGGATACATCACAGCTCTTGAAGCAAAAAACACCGTAGAAAACCGCAGCCGCATTGAAAATGTACAGGAATTGAAATCGTCCATTCAAGGCTATCTGGAAAATGCGGAGGAGCCAAGTCTTGCCGGTTTCCTCG
>USIZ01000197.1 GCA_900554855.1 uncultured Eubacteriales bacterium
CCTCGCGGATTCGACCGGGGCCGGAAAGAACCGGGCCCCGCAGAGCGGACAGCAGTTATTCGTGATAAAGTTGGTCTTGACCACCGCGTGGCAGCTGCCGCAGCGGACGACTTTATCCCCCACCTGATAAGGCGAGTAACTCACTAGATCCCGTTCTCCGCGAAAGTGATTTTCCAGATCCGCCTGAGTGATCGTCATTTCGTAGCGCACGCAGAAACCTCCTTTCGTGTTATATGGATTTACTCCGGCAGATTGGGCAGAACTTCTTCGCGGTCACCGGTCAGCTCGAGGTACAGGGACTCGCCGTTCCCGTCACGGGGGCTGAACTCTACAATATGCATCAGCGGAATACCCAGTTCCAGCAACGTGAGCTCCTGCAGACGCTCCTCATCCGAAGAATCGAACAGGCTTTTCAGGACCGCGTTGGAAAGCTGCACCGGCTGTTTGCCGCGGCACTTTGCGCAGAGCAGGTCCTCATCCTGCAGCGGCTGCGGACGGTATACCTCAATCGGTTCTCCGCAGTGCTTGCAGTACGCTGTGGTAACGAAGCTGCGCTCTGCGCAAACACAGTCCTTGTAAAGCGCAATTGCATAGTCGCGGCCATACTGCGTCCGCACCCAGGCAAGCGCATCTTTCAGCTTCCAGTGGGCAGAGATTAGGGTCTCCTGCACGCCGCCGTGCGCTTCGTAGTTGTCGTGGTGGGGGCAGCTCTTCCGCACCGGGAAAAAGATATTCTGGAGACGGTTTTCTTCCGCCGTAAAATGAGACATCCAGCCGAAGCGTGGCGGGCAAAGATGGCTATCAGGATTCTTTTGGTGGTGGACGATCTTGACAGCTTCCTGCACAGCCAGACAGGCCGCCGAGCCTGCGGAGATGCCGATGGTTGGGATATGCCCGGCCTGCGCTGCCTTCCGGCGGGTCACATCGCAGCTGTTGCGCACGCGGTTCAGTGCGGCGCGCTCCTGCCTGGGGCTCAGCGTACAGGCATAGCAGGCGCAGTCTGCGCTGCCGGAAGCGGCAAAAACGTTCCAGTTAAAGCCCCCGATCCCGGTGTCAATGTACGGCTTGTTCAGCAGCTGGCAAATGTTGGAAAGATACAGCCGGGTCTGCTCGTTGTCCATGCAGCCAATCACAAGATCCATATGGCGGATCACGCCCTCTCCAATCTTCTGGCAAAGGTCACCGTCAAAACTGTCCGCCTTAGCGGTGTCTTCAATGTTCATTTCCAGAAAACGTTCGGCCGCCGTTGCACTTTTCCGTTTACCCACGTCATCCGCGCGGAAAAGCACCGTCCGGCTGAGATTCGAGGTTGAAATATCATCGAAGTCGGCCACAAAAATGTACCCGAAACCGATGAGTGCAAGGTTCTTCAGCACCTCGTTGCCGCTGGCTCCAGCGCCCACTACCATAACCTTAGCATTGCGGATGCTGGCCTGTTCAAAATGCGGGATACGCTCCTGCCGGTCTGTTTTGGTCTCCATGGTATGTACTCCTTTCATAAAGGCCGGCGGCCGGACACTCCGGCCACCGGACGATTGGGAAAGACGTTCTGCTTAAAAACTCAGAATGCCAGAGAGGCACCCGCCTTGGTGGGGAGAGCGAGGTCGATGACATCGTTATCCTGAATGCCATTTTCCTCCAGCGTTGCACCGAGATCCAAGGCAGTCTCGGTGCCGTACTTGGTTGCAACGAAGGTCTGGTTGGGCAGCACGCCGCGGTCAGACAGCTGCTGAATGAGGTCTTCGAGGATGATATCGGACTGAGTGGGCACGGTGTGCTTTTCGGCGTTGTAGCGGATGATGATAGTAAGCTTCGTCATAATAGTTTCCTCCATAAATAGAACCGTGTTGTGTAAACAGTCAATAGCCCACGGGATGAGGGAAGTCTACACGCCCGCAGGGATAGGGTTTGGAAGTGCGCATTTTCTGGTTCCAGTCGGCTGCGGCTGCGGGGTTAGCCGCACTATTAGGGTTCGTGCAGTCCGGGCTGAAGGCAAGCACCTTGCCAAGACGGATCACCAGATGCCACAGACTGGGATCTTTTTCCCAGAAATCACCAATACAGAAGTCTCCATTAGGGTACACGTTGGGGTGGAACGGGATAGCACCGCCAACGATCCGTGCGGCCGGCTTACCGGCAGGGTTCTCCGGCATGGTGATGAGGGCCTCCGTCCGAAACTGCGGGCACAGCGTACCATCGGGAGAACGAATCATCGTCTTTACGTTGTAAGTAACACGGTAAGCCTTAACGGCCGGCGGTTTCTGGCGGGGCTCGATTTTCCAGGAGAAGAGATCGCAAACGGGGAAAGCCTGCATGGCTTCGAACTCATGGCTGAGCCGGAGATTCCAGGTGGAAGCGGAGATCAGCATTTTGCACACATCCTTTTCGTAAATAGCAGAGTTACTTTCAGCAGGTCTTATTCGGCGCCATGCTCGCGGTTGTATTCGTATTCTCTGGCCAGCGCGTAGGCGTTGTCGGAGACAAAGTCATACACAACATCCACCTCATTGCGGTCCAGATCATGGCCGGACTCGATACACACGGGAGAAAGCCAAACCTGTGCTACACGGCGGCCATTGCGAGTGATATGGCAGTGACCAGCTTCGCGGTTGCAGTCATCCCTTCGGCCATCGACCTCGCACTGCAGATTGTGGTTGATACGCATTTTCATATTGAACATCCTTTCTGTTGTGGGTGAATATCATACAGGCTCGGAAAAATCTGATTCATCGGGGCTGATGTCCGTCCGCACAGTCTTTTCCCGATCCCTGATCCTATTGTAGCAAAGTATCAGAACGCATTTTTTAAGAGCCGCACTGATACAAGCAGGAGCGATTCGCAGTTTCAGCGAATAAACCCGGTGCGGCGCTTTACCGTACCAAGAATACTCTGTTCGGCATCCGCAAACATAGCTTCGGTGACAGAGACCGGGTCGTTAGAATCCTCCTGCACAAGTGCTTTGTTCAGTGCACAGTCCAAAACGGCTTCGATCATCTGCTGGTGTTTGCGCAACGATGTGATGCCGTACTGGCTCAGCTTATCGATGTGGGCATCCAGCAGGTCGTAGTCAAAGCGGATCATACGGTAAAGCGGACCTGACTGCTTCTGCTCGATATATTTGTGGGAAATGGATTTGATGCGCGCGGCGTCTGCGTTCGGGAACCGGATCACCGTGCACCGATCAGCCAGGAGCGGTGAGACTTTCTCTAGATCGTTAGCAGTCATAAAGATGGGGCAGTGCTCCAGAGCGACGACCCTGCTTTCCAGATAATTATCGTAAACATCACAGCATGATTCATCCGTGATGGATAACAGTTCGTCCTCAACGCTGGCGTGGCTGCTGTCGTGAACGGTCTTGTCAATCTCGTCGAACACATAAGCCACCAGCAGACTGTCTGCACGGAGCTGCGCTTTGGCAAGGCAGCCTGCATCAGCAGACTGGTAGCTCCCGCAGGTGCCGGTCATACCGTGAGAAAAGCTCATCTGAGGCACCTTGATCACATAGGTGGGCAGATACAGCAGATCGGAAGAGCGT
>USIZ01000198.1 GCA_900554855.1 uncultured Eubacteriales bacterium
CGGTGTCAAACACGGCAACCTGAGGAACCTTGTCGCCCAGTACAGCCTTGCAGGCGTTGATGCCGATGATGTTGGCGGGGTTGTGCAGAGGAGCCAGGGGGTTGCACTCCTCAATGGCAGCCATGACCTCGTCGGTGATGAGGACGGAGGAGGCGAACTTCTCGCCGCCATGCACCACGCGGTGACCCACAGCGTCGATCTCGTCCATGGAGGCGATGACGCCGTTCTGAGGATCGACCAGAGCGTTCAGCACAGCCTGGATGGCCTCGGAATGGGTGGGCATGGCCACGTCAACGGCGTCCAGCTTCGCCTTGCCCTCGATCTGGGGCTTATAGGTGAACTTGCCGTCGATGCCGATACGCTCGCACAGGCCCTTGGCCAGCAGAGCGCCGGTCTCGGGGTTCAGGAGCTGATACTTCAGAGAGGAGCTGCCAGCGTTGATTACAAGTACGTTCATGGGAATCTGATCTCCTTACATATAATCTGTTTTTGCTTGCGCAAATAACTGCAAATGGGATAAAATGAGACGAGCGGAATGCGAAATTCCGCAGTCTCGATTTATTGTAATACTTTTCTTCCGAGAGGACAACTACTTTTTGCAATATTTTTTTCAAAAGAGGTGATTTGCCATGCCGACAGCCGGTGTGATCGCGGAATTTGATCCCTTTCATCTGGGGCATGCGTATCTGCTGACGTCGATTCGACGGTCGTTGGGGCCGGAAACCGCGGTTGTGGCCGTGATGTCCGGGTGCTTCACCCAGCGGGGCGGCGCAGCGGTGTGTACGCCCCAGGCGCGCTCGGAGATGGCGCTCCGGAACGGGGCAGATCTGGTACTGGAACTGCCGGTGAGCTTTGCCGCCGCCTCAGCGGAGCGGTTTGCCCGGGGCGGAGTGGAGGCTCTGCTGGGAACCGGCGTTGTGGATACGCTGTGCTTTGGCAGCGAGTGCGGCCGGGTGCCGACGCTCCGGGCCATGGCCGACGCGCTGAACTCCCCTGCTTTTTCGGCGGCTCTGCGCAGTGATTCCGATGCGGGTCTGCCCTTTGCCGCCGCCCGGGCCCGGGCGCTGGAGCAGGTGCTGGGCGCAAAATGCCCTGAAGGGGCCAACGACCTGTTGGCCACGGAGTATCTGCGCTTCTGGCCGAAGGACAGAAATGCCGCTGCGATCCGGCGCATTGATGGCGGCCACGGCGGCAGCCGTTCGGCTTCGCAGGTGAGAGCGCTGCTCTATGAGGGGCGCTGGGAGGAGGCGCTGGACCTTCTGCCCGAGTCCAGCCGGGAGATCCTGCGGCGGGAGCTGGCGGCGGGTCGCTGTCCCGCGAGCCTGAAAACGGCGGAGCGGGCGATGCTCTACCGCCTGCGCACCATGACGGCATCGGAATTCGCCGTCATCCCGGATTGTACGGAGGGATTGGAAAACCGCCTTGTCCGGGCGGCGGGACAGGCCGGGACGCTGGAGGAGTTCTATGCGCTGGCCAAGTCGAAGCGGTATGCCCACGCCCGCATCCGCCGCATCGCCCTGCGGGCCTTTCTCGGCATTACGGAGCTGCCCGAGCGGGTGGAATATCTGCGGCTGCTTGGGGCAAATGAGCGGGGGCTGGCCCTCCTGCGGGAGATGAAGCAGAAGGGAAACATCCCTGTTCTGACCAAGAGCGCCCACGGCGCAGCGCTGGAGAGGGCGGCAAAGCGGCAGTTCGAGCTGGCCTGCCGTGCGGAGAACCTCTGGGGGCTGTGCCTGACCAGACCGCTGGACGCGGGCTGGAGCTTCCGCAGCGGCCCGGTAATATTAAAATAGAGTTGATCGGTACGGGTGGCGCTGAGTATAATAAAGGAGAGTCGTACTCTTTGAGTATGAGCGATACAAAGAAAAGGAGCTGGTACAATGAACGGATTCACTTATTACACCCCGACGAAAGTCGTTTTTGGACTGAATACGGAGTCCGGGGTGGGGGCGCTGGTCAAGGCACAGGGCTGCAAGAAGGTGCTGATCCACTACGGCAGCGGCAGTGTGAAGCGCACCGGCCTGCTGGATCGGATCAAGGCGGCGCTGGATGAGGCAGGTATCGCCCATGTGGAGCTGGGCGGCGTGGTGCCCAATCCGCACCTGTCCAAGGCCCGGGAGGGCATCGCCCTCTGCAAGGCGGAAGGCGTGGATTTCCTGCTGGCTGTGGGCGGCGGAAGTGTCATCGACTCCTGCAAGTGTATTGGCTATGGCGTGGCCAATGAGGGGGATGTGTGGGACTTCTACTCCACCGACCGCCGCCCGGCGGCCTGCCTGCCCATTGGCACGGTGCTGACCATCGCCGCCGCAGGCAGTGAGATGAGCAATTCCTCCGTGATCACCAATGAGGACGGCTGGCTGAAGCGGGATTGCTCCAGTGACCTGAGCCGCCCGGTGTTTTCCGTCATGAATCCGGCGCTTACGGTCACCCTGCCCGACTATCAGACGGCCAGCGGCTGCGTGGACATTATGATGCATACCATGGAGCGCTATTTCAACTCCGAACCGGAGAATCTGGATCTGACTGACAGCATCAGCGAGGCGCTCATGCGCACGGTGATGGAAAATGCCCGCATTCTGCGCGACCGGCCGGATGATCTGAAGGCCCGGGCGGAGGTCATGTGGGCGGGCTCCCTGAGCCACAACGGCCTGACCGGCTGCGGCACCGACGGCGGCGACTGGGCCACCCACCTGCTGGAGCACGAGATGGGCGGTATGTTCGATGTGGCCCACGGCGCAGGCCTGGCGGCCATCTGGGGCAGCTGGGCGCGCTATGTCTGGCAGGCGCGGCCTGACCGCTTTGTAAAGTTTGCCCGCAATGTGATGGGGGTCACCGGCGAGGGCAGCGACGCGGAGATTGTGGAGCGTGGCATTCAGGCGGTGGAGCAGTTCTACCGGGATATCCATATGCCCACCAATATGCGGGAGCTGGGCATCGAACCCACTGACGCGCAGATCGCCGAGATGGCGGAAAAATCTGTGGCAGAGGGCACCGTCAAGGTGCTGAACTATGAGGACAAAGTGGCCATTTACAAGATGGCGCGTTGATCACAGACAGAAAAACAGGGCCTCTGCCAACGGCAGAGGCCCTGCTTTTTACTGGGTGATATGAACGTGGTTGTTGATGTGATCCATGCAGTAGCAGTAGTTGCCGACGCATTTGGAGCAGTAGCGGAACTCCAGATTGGGGTAGTCGGTATCGGTGCGGCCGCAGACGGCACACTTGTGGAGATAGCCGGTCTGCTGCTTTTTGGCCTCGGCAGCCCGCTTGAAGTTCATGGCTCCCCGGCTGGTGCTGCGCTTCTGGCGGCGGACATAGTACATGAGATCGCTCCAGAAGAAGATCAGATAGTTCAGGATGCTGACCACGATCAGCATGGCATAGGGCCAGGCGCCTTGGGCGAGATAGCTGATGAAGTTAAAGGCCAGCAGAGCCGCGTCCAGCCAGGCCAGCCACTTGGCCTTGACGGGAATGATGAAGAACAGCAGAAATTGCAGGTTGGGGTAGAGGGTGGCAAGATCGGAAG
>USIZ01000199.1 GCA_900554855.1 uncultured Eubacteriales bacterium
CTACGCCGTGCAGATGCAGGACGCGACGGACATCTCCCTGACGAAGCTCGACGTGCTGAGCTATATGGAGAAGATCCCCCTGTGCGCCCACTATGAGCTCAGCGGTGAGCAGACGGATGAGTTTCCGTTCCCCGTCCTGCAGCAGGACGCGAAGCCCGTCGTCGAGTATATGGACGGCTGGCAGTGCGACATCTCCGGCGCGCGCAGCTGGGAGGAGCTGCCCGAGGCGGCGCGGCGCTATGTTGAGTATGTTGAGCAGGCCATCGGCTGCCACATCGGCTACGTCTCCGTCGGCCCCGAGCGCGACAGCCTGATTATCCGATAAAAAACATTTCTCCCAAAGCCCCTGCGGACTTTGGGAGAAATTCTTGTGGGAGGAGTTTTCTATGAGTAAGGACGTCTATGAATCGCCGCTGGCGTCGCGGTACGCATCGAAATATATGCTGCACCTGTTCTCGCCGGACAGCCGCTTCCAGACCTGGCGCCGCCTATGGGTGGCGCTGGCCCGAGCGCAGCATCAGCTGGGCCTGCCCATCACCGCCCGGCAGGTGCAGGAGATGGAGGCCCACGTCACCGACATCGACTACGAGGTGGCCACCGCGCGGGAGCGGGAGGGGCGCCATGACGTCATGGCCCACGTCTACGCCTACGGCAAGGCGGCCCCGTCGGCCGCCGGCATCCTCCATCTGGGGGCCACCAGCTGCTACGTCACCGACAACGCCGACCTGATCCTCTACCGGGACGGTCTGCGCTATCTCCGGGGTCAGCTGCTGTCGGTGCTGGCGGATCTGGCCACCTTCGCCCGGCGCTATGCCGCCGTCCCCACCTTGGGCTACACCCACTATCAGCCCGCCCAGCCGGTGACGGTGGGCAAGCGGGCCACCCTGTGGATGCAGGACTTCCTCTCCGACGTGGAGGAGCTGGATGCCCTGCTCTCCGGCCTGAAATTTCTGGGCTGCCGTGGCACCACCGGCACCGAGGCCAGCTTCATGGATCTCTTCGACGGTGACGAGGAGAAGATCGACGAGATGAACCGCCGCATCGCCGCCGAGTTCGGCTTTTCGGAGTGCTTCCCCGTGTGCGGCCAGACCTACCCCCGCAAGGTAGACAGCCGCATCCTGAGCTGCCTCAGCTCCATCGCCCAGAGTGCCTATCGCATGGCCGGAGACATCCGCCTGCTGCAGCACGATCGCCAGCTGGAGGAGCCCTTTGAGGACAGCCAGATCGGCTCCTCCGCCATGGCCTACAAACGCAACCCCATGCGCTGCGAGCGCATCTGCTCCCTGAGCCGCTATCTCATGGCCGACGCCATGAACGCCCCTATGACTGCCTCCACCCAGTGGCTGGAGCGCACGCTGGACGACTCCGCCAACCGCCGCATCGCCCTGCCGGAGGGATTCCTCTGCGCCGACGCTATCCTGCGGCTGTGCCAGAACGTAGCATCGGGCCTTCGGGTCAACGAGACGGTGGTGGATCGCACTCTCCGGGAGTACCTGCCCTTCATGGCCACCGAAAACCTGATGATGGAGGCCGTGAAGCGGGGCGGCGACCGCCAGCAGCTCCATGAGGTCATCCGCCGTCACTCTATGGCCGCCACGGCCCGCATGAAGGAGGGACATCCCTGCGACCTGCTGGACCGGCTGGCCGCCGACCCGGCCTTCGGCCTGACCCGTCCGGAGCTGGAGGCTCTCATGGATCCCCGGCGCTACATCGGCCGCTGTCCCCAGCAGGTGGCCCGGTTCTTAGAGCGCTGCCAGCCCCTTCTGGCGCAGGCCCAAACCGCCGACGGCGCCATCACCCTCTGACCAACCCCGCAATACTTCGTCTGCCGCAAAACCGTCTTTCCCGCAAGACTCCAACATCGCAAAGCCGCACCATACCGCACGCCCCATAGCAGCGCCCTCCATTCGGCAAGGCTTTTACTGCCATACCCCCAATGGCACCCCAGAAAACTAAAAATCAGACCCTCCGGCTGGGCCGGAGGGTCTGGTTTTTACCCCACCACAGCGAGGAAGCCCTCCGGCATCGCCGGAGGGCTTCCTATTATACTTGCACTCTCTTATTCGCCGGTGGTTCCGTCGGTGCCGTTAGACGTGTCGCCGGTCCCAGCGTCACCGCCGGTACTGCCGCCTGCGCCCGTATCACTTCCGGTGCCGGAATCACTCCCCTGTTCGCCGGAGCCATTGCCGGTGCTGCCGCCGTTCTCGCTGCCGGGTGTCTCATTGCTGCCGCTCTGATCACCGGTATTGGCATCGTCAGCGCCGGGAACCGCAGCATCCGTGGTCTGCTGACTGTCGCCGCTCACCGCAGGCTGCTCATCAGGCGTATCGGAGGGTTCCTGCTGAGCCGTTCCGATGCTTCCGCCGTTCCCCACCGCCGTTCCCGGCAGGCTGTCCTGCTTTCCCCAACAGAGGGTCAGCGCTGCGCCGCTCTCGTTGACGGTAATCGTATAACCATCCGCAGTAAGATAATCCGTGTGATACTCCGTGTCGCCCACTTTGATCACCACATAGGCATATTGGGCATCCCCCGCCATATGCAGTGTCAGCGTGCCGGTACCGTTCAAGCTGTACGGTTCTCCGACCTTCAGCTCACCCAGAGCCTTATCGTTCAGCGACGCCGTCACCGTGGCAGTGGCGGACTGAATGGGCTGCACACCGCTGTTCTGGGTGGCCGTGAACCACGCCCATGTCAGGCTGCACAGGCAGACCAGACAAATCGCCACCCCCAGCAGGGAGGGCATCAGCAGCGCCGTCAGCGACGCAGGCTTCTTCTCCTGCGGATGCTCACGCTTTCCTGTATAGAAAGTTTCCTTCCAATTCATGTCTTGATGCTCCTTTCAATCCGGCAGAGCCATATGGCGGGCGCCGGTCAATAGGCGAGCCAAGGACGCAAGGAGTCTAAGCTTGTGTCCTTGGCTCGCCCCTCCCCGGCGGTCAAATCGGGGAGGATCGAGCTTGTAAAGAGGGGTTTTCGATAGAATGATCATCCATGATGATTCCCAATGTCATGGTCGGAGCGTCCCTCCGACAACGCTCCCCGTGGAGCGGCAGATCACGCCTGAGGGGGCTCCTCCGGAGTCTTTTCCTTCTCCTCCAGCCGAGCCTTCATCTCCATCAGCTCCTGCATCATCCGCTGGTTCTCCTCCCGCTGGCGCTCCAGATTCGCCTGCTGGGCCTGTATTTCCCGCTGCTCCTCGCTCTTATAGCGCTTGAACAGCCGGATGCAGTTGATGCCCTCCATGAGGATCAGCAAAAAGAACGGCAGGAAGATGCACAGAATGTAGCCGGGGGTGGTTTTCAGGAACTGGAAGAAATTGCCCACGCCGGACAGGCACTTCTCGTACTTGCCCAGCACATAGGGATACGTCACCGGCATCTCGTCGTCGGTATCGGTGGTGGTACCGTAGGTGATAAAAGCGGGCTGACCATCTGCGTCGGTGGTCAGGGACCGGATCTTATGAGTCACGGTCTCTCCAAAGCTGGCTGTGTCCTGCGAG
>USIZ01000200.1 GCA_900554855.1 uncultured Eubacteriales bacterium
CAGGTCAGAGGGCTGACCGTGGGTGGCCCAGCGGGTGTGGCCCAGACCGACGCTGCCGTGTACGGCTGCACCGTTGTCCACCAGATCGCACAGCGCCTTCAGGCGGCCCTTGGCCTTGTAAATCTGAAGACCGTCCTCCTGCCCGTAGACCGCAATACCTGCGGAGTCATAGCCACGGTACTCCAGCCGGGACAGACCCTCCAGCAAAATGGGGGCCGCTTCCTCATGACCCACAAAACCGACGATTCCACACATAATGAGTTACCTCCAGAAAATGCTCGGATAAAATTCAGAATAAATACGCAAAAAGTCACAGAGGGGCGGCGCAGAACGCCGCTCCCCTGCGACTTTTCTATTACTTCGTGCCAAAAATACGGTCGCCGGCATCGCCCAGGCCGGGGACAATATAGCCGTGGTCGTTCAGCTTCTCATCCAGCGCGGCCACATAGAACTCCACATCGGGGTGATCCTTCTGGATACGCTCCACGCCCTCAGGAGCGGCGAGAATGTTCATCATTTTGATGTTCTTGCAGCCGTACTCCTTCATAAACTGGATGGCGGCGCTGGCGCTGCCGCCGGTGGCCAGCATGGGATCCACGATCAGCACATCGCGCTCGGCAATGTCCTGAGGCATCTTGCAGTAATACTTCACCGGATCCAGCGTCTCGGGGTCACGGTACAGACCGATATGACCCACCTTGGCAGAGGGGATCAGGCTCAGGATACCGTCCACCATGCCAAGACCGGCGCGGAGGATGGGCACAACGGCCATCTTCTTGCCGGCAATGCACTTGCAGTGGGCCGTGCCGACGGGAGTCTCCACATCGACGGGCTGCATGGCGAGGTCACGGGTGGCCTCATAGCACATCAGCATGGCGATTTCGGACACGGTGGCACGGAAGTCACGGGTGCCGGTGTTTTTGTCCCGCAGGATGGTCAGCTTATGCTGCAGCAGGGGATGATCCAGAATATGCACGCTCATTGATAAAAGCTCCTTTCAATGTTCGGACTGTTTCTCTTTTGCAAGCCGCTCCCGCTCCGCCTGAGAAAGGCGCAGGTAATTGGCAGTCAGCTCCGCTCCGCTGACCAGTTTGTTCGCTCTGGCCTGTTCCAGTGCGGCACGGGCCACGCCCCAGGCGCTCTGAAAGCGCAGATGCGGCGGCGCAAGCACGACGTGCTGGGAGCGCTCATTTGCGTCATTATAGCACAATTCCGCCCCGTCTCCAACAACAAATTGCGGCGTCTCAAAACTTTTCCGCTCTTCGGCCAGGTCATCCAGCGAAATGGCCCGGTCCGGAGTCAGCCGCTCCAGCATGCCGCCCTCTGCGCGGAACAGGGCATTATAAACCTGATGCCGCCGGGCATCCATGCAGCAGCAGATTATCCCATTCAGGTGGGCCAGATTCCACGCCATGGCCTCCAGCGTGGACACCCCGGCACAGGGCTTCTCCGCGCCCCATGCAAGCCCCTTGACCGTGGAGATGCCAATGCGCAGACCCGTGAAGGAGCCCGGACCGGCGGCCACGGCAAGACAGTCCACATCGTCCAGCGCAAGGCCCGCCGTCTTCAGCAGATCCCGCGCCATAGGCATCAAAGTTGTGCTGTGAGTCAGGCCGCTGTTCTGATAAGACTGAGCGATCAGAAATTCATCCTCGCAGAGGGCGACGCCAGCCGCCTTGGCGGAGGATTCAAACGCCAATATTTTCAAAGTTCCACCCCCGTAACGGTGATGGTGCGGTCATCGTTGCCGCACTCATTTTTAATATCCACCCGGATGAGTTCATTTTCCTCCAGCGCGTCGGAGACGATCTCGCTCCACTCCACGGCACAGACACCGCCCCGGGCCAGATAGTCCTCCCAGCCGATGTCATAGAGCTCGTCCGAGGAGCTCAGCCGGTACATATCAAAATGGAACAGGGGCAGACGTCCCCCTTCATACTCGTTCACGATCGTAAAGGTGGGGCTGGTCACCCGATCGGTGATACCCAATCCGCGGGCAAGTCCCCGGGTAAAGGCAGTCTTGCCCGCGCCGAGGTCGCCGGTGTAGGCGATCACCTCGCCGCCGGTCAGGCGCGCCGCCAGCCGCTCTCCCAGCGCCTCCGTTTCTGCGGCGCTATGGGTCGTAAAGGTCATAGTGCTCCTCCCTTCGCGCCCGAGGGCGCGCAACTGCACAGTTTCATGCTATTATAGCACAGTTTCAGCCTGTGCGCAAAAGTTTGCTTCATGCGGTGTCATTCGACTTTTACAGGCGTTTACAGAAAAAGCGAACCATGATATACTTTGAAGCACCGATGATATCGTCCCCGGAGGTGAACCCATCCCCTATGCTCGAAGGGATCAAAAACTTTTTCAAGCGGGCGGATCTGCTCCTGCTCGCGCTGTGTATTGCGGCCAACACGTTCGGCCTGATCCTCGTCTACTCCGCCACGCGGTTTCAATCCACCTACCACTCCCTGCCCATGAAGCAGGCCGTGGCTATGGCGATCGGCATTGTGGTGTTTGTGCTGTGCAATTATGTAGACCTCGAAATTCTGATGGAGAAATGGAAGCTGGTGTTCGTGCTCAGCTCACTGTTTATTCTGGTGCTGGTGCCCTTTGGCACCGGCTATCAGGGCAACAAGAACTGGCTCCAGTTTTCGTGGCTTCCGTTTAACATCATGCCCGCCGAGATCGTCAAGCTGTTTTTCGTCCTTTTACTGGCCAAGCAACTGGTACATCTCCAGAAGCGGGATCAAAATGACCTGAGCAAGCTCCGCTCCGTCGCCCAGCTGGTGCTTCATCTTGGCTGGTTCTGCGGACTCATTTTTGTTGTGTCCGGTGATGCCGGCTCGGCATTGGTCTACGCCGCCATCTTTGCCATCATGTGCTGGGTGGCGGGACTGAAAAAGCGCTGGTTCCTCATTGGTGCCAGTGCCGCCGCAGTGGGCGGCATAGGACTTTGGCTCTACCTGCCCGATGACAACTACTGGGTCATGCGTATCCGGGTCGTGCTGGATCACTCCCTTGACCCGATGAACAAAGGCTGGAATCAGGCCCGCTCCCTGCTGGCTGTCCGCTCCGGCGGACTGACCGGCGAAGGGTATCTCCACGGTCTACTGACCCAGAACCCCAGCAAGAACTTTCTGCCTGAGCGCTACACCGACTTCATTTTCTCCACCTGCGCAGAGGAATGGGGGCTGTTGGGGTGCATCCTTCTGCTTGGCCTGCTGGCGGCCATCATCCTGCGGTGCGTCTATGTGGGGCTGACCGCCCGGAGCGCCTTTTCCGCCCTGACCGCCATGGGCTTCGGCGGTATGCTGATCTTTCAGGTGGGGCTGAACGTGGGAATGTGCCTTTATGTCATGCCCGTCGTCGGCATCACGCTCCCCTTTATCAGCTACGGCGGCTCCTCCCTCATCACGCTGTACGCCGCCATGGGATTAGTCTCCGGCATCACAATGCGCTCTCTGACCAGCTGGCTCAGCGACCGGACGGACATCCA
>USIZ01000201.1 GCA_900554855.1 uncultured Eubacteriales bacterium
TGACAGGCTGCTGGTTCAGTATACCACATCCTTGATCAAAAGGAAAGATGCTCCCACCCCTGCCATACCCGGCTGGAAAAAGAATCCCCCGCCGCATTTTGCGGCGGGGTATTCCCTCACGCTTGATTACTCGTTGATCTCGATGACCACGCCGGAACCGACGGTACCAAAGCCCAGAATTGCTACATTAACCATAAATACACCTCTGCTCCTAACTTAGTTTATGATGACCGGACTTATCCGGCCAGAACTTCAAATTGAACGACGCCGTCCGCCTCATTGAGCTGGCGCAGCAGCTCATCCAGCGGTTCCTGCAGGCCGGAGGTCTCCGCACCCACGGTGACCGCCGCACAGCCGTTGCCAGGGATGGACTGATTGATGGTCAGGATATTTGCCCCGGAAGCGGCAAATATATTCAAAATGGCAGACAGCACGCCCGGCTCATCCCGGAGAATGGACTGAAACGTGACAATGTGCCCGCTCATCATGTCGTTGAAGGGCATGACCGCATCCTTATATTTATAGAACGCGCTGCGGCTGATGCCGACCCGCTGCGCCGCCTCATTGATCGTGCTGACCTCACGCAGCTCAAGCATCCGTTTGGCTTCCACCACCTTGATAAACACTTCAGGCAGCTTTTCGGCCTCCACGATGAAATATTTCGGTTTCTTCGCCAAGACTTTCACCTCCGTGTCCGCCGCTGGCGGTCATTTGTATGTAGTAACGATATCATACCATAGCTATTTTCCCTTTTCAATGGGTACATCGCTCAAAAAAGACGGACTATAACCTTCATTTTCCGTCGCATTTGGTCGTTCTGACAAAAAGGAGTCCTGTCCATGTCCTTCCCCCGCAGGAAGCTGCTGCTGGGTGTGTGCGCCGCGGCGGCAGTGCTGATCCCGGCTCTGCGCACCACGGTTCTTTCTTTTGCGCTGGCTCTCTTTCTGGCCGGGTGCCTCCAGCGGCCCATGATAAGGCTTCAGCGGCGCGGCGTCCCCCGTGTCATCAGCGCCCCGGCCTTTCTTCTGCTGGGGCTCGTACCGCTGATCGCCATGCTGGCGGGCGGGATCTTTTACGGTCTGCGCGGTGTCCAGCAGCTGGCCGGGACATTGATTCCACTGCTGGGGACCCGCCCCGCCGGAGAAGACTGGCTTTACAGACTCATCACCGCTCTGCCGCCCTCGGTGCAGGATGTCTGTTTCGCCATGCTGGATAAACTGGCCGGACAGGGGGATGCACTGGCCGGAGAGCTATTGCAGCGTCTGGCGCTGTGGAGCAGCGAGGCGCTGACCGCTCTGCCGAAAAAAATGGGCAGTACCGGCCTCTTTCTGCTGTTCTTTCTGTTCTGCGCCATCGGCTACCCGGAACTGCACGGGCTGCTGGAGCGTATTCTACCGGAGGACTGGCGGATCGGGCTGGGTAAAATCCAGCGAACCACTGCCGCCCGGCTGGGGCTGTGGCTCCGGGCAGAGAGCAAACTGGTCGTCCTCATCGCGCTGGAGCTGGCCATTGGTCTCGCCGCTCTGCGGGTGGAGCACTGGGGCCTGCTGGCGGTATTCATCGCACTGGTGGATCTCCTGCCCATGATCGGCTCCGGACTGATCCTTCTGCCGTGGGCGCTGGTATGTCTGCTGCTGGGTGAACATCTCCCCGCACTGGGACTCGGACTGCTGTGGCTTTGTGTCTGGCTGACCCGCACTCTGCTGGAACCCAGACTGGTCGGACGGCAGCTTCAGCTCCCGACCGCCATCTCCTTTCTGACTGCCGTTCTCGGGCTGCGGCTGTGGGGACTCAAGGGGTTGATTCTGTTCCCTGTACTCGCCGCAGCGGCAGTCAGTTTTTTCCCGGAAACGGAATCCAAATAGCAAAAACACGCAGTTCCAACTTGGAACTGCGTGTTTTCTGATCAATCTTCGTCCCCACCATCGGGAGGCAGAGCGCCGGGATTATCGCCGCCGGACCCGCTCACCGTCACGGTGACAGTTCCGGAAACGCTTTGTGCAAACTCCGTCGCAGCGGCGGTCACAGTGACCTGTGCTGTGCCGGGGCCAACGATGGTCACAACGCCGTTGTTGTCCACCGTGACCACAGACGGGTTGCTGGACACATAGCTCAGCTCGCCGCCGGGATCACCGGCACCGTCCACAACCGTCGCCCCCAAAGAGAAGGACGCATCGCCCACAGACTTGGTGTAGGAGCCGGAGGGAATGTGCAGCGTCTGCTGTTTCTTGAGCTCGGCCTTGGCATGCCAATCGGCCGTGTGGAGCGTACACTTGCCCTCGTCCTCCAGCCAGGAGAGCATATCATAGCTGTCGCCTACTGTGACAGAAGCTGCCGCATCGCTGCGCTTGAAGTCCAGCACAGACATCTCCATCTTGCTCTCATCCGGGCAGTACTCGCCAGCCAGATGGTATTTACCGGTCTCGCCAATGGGAGCGTCCTTGCAGACAGTGACCGTCGTGTGCACGGAGCAGTAATCGGTGGGGGCGTCCCCCTCAAGGAAGCTGCCGGTGGCCGCACAGCCCGCAGCGGAGCAGGCGCCGGTGGCCAGATCGCCGCTCTTAGTGCAATAAGTCACGGACACGGTATTGGCATCCACATGGGACAGCGGCATATCCTCCTGCCCCTCCATCAGGCGGCTCATGACCTGCTTCCACAGCTCCAGCGCGCCATTGCCGGAGACATTCAGCTTCTCCTGCTGATCGTAGCCGATCCACGCGGCGGCGGTGTACTTGCCGGTGTAGCCGCAGAACCAGCGGTCGCAGTTGTTGGTCGTCGTACCGGTCTTACCGGCCACAGTGATCCCAGGGATCTGGGCCTTGGTGCCGGTGCCCTGCGTCACAACGCCGGTCAGCAGTTCATTCATATAGTAGGCAGTGTGACTGCTGACGGCCTGCGTGCCGGTCTCATCGTTCTCCAGAATGACATTACCACTGGAGTCCACCACCTTGGTGTAGAGGTGGGGCTTGATAAACACGCCGTCCCGGGGGAAAGTGGAATAGGCACCCGCCATCTCTATGGTGGAGACGCCGAAGGTCAGACCGCCCAAAGCCAGAGGCGCGTAGTCAATATCCGATTTGACCTCGCCGGTGCTGGTCACATAATAAGAGGTCAGGCTGGTGATGCCGAACCTTTGCTCCATATAATCATAGGACTTCTGAAGTCCCAGCAGATCCAGCGTTTTGACTGCACTGGTGTTCAGGGACTTGATCACCGAGGTATAAATGCTGGTCAGACCGCTGTATGTTCTGCTGACGTTCTTCGGCCACGGATTACCATTGCTGTCGATCTTGAACGGAGTGTCATCCACTGCGGAATAGGGGGTGATCAGTCCCTCCTCGATCGCCGGGGCGTAAACAGAGATCGGCTTGATAGAAGATCCTGGGGGTCGCAGGCTCTGAGTCGCACGCACCAGTCCGCGGTTGACGGTCTTTTCGCCCAGGCCGCCGGACAGCGCCACTACGCGGCCGTTCTC
>USIZ01000202.1 GCA_900554855.1 uncultured Eubacteriales bacterium
GAGCAGGCTGCGGCCGTGGCACAGGGCGGCGCGATCCGGCTCACTGCAGACATCACCACAGGTCAGGATCTTGAGCTGCGGGGCAGCACGGTGGTCGACCTGAACGGCAAAACCCTGACGACCGGAGGGTATGATATCGACTTCTACGACAAGGTGATCATGAGAAACGGTTCGATCTATGTGGCCAATTACGGCGATAATCTGCTCGTAGACACCGGCGCCAACGCCCTGTTTGAAAACTGCACCATGTCGTCGTGTACCGGCAATAGTTCCGTTTTTTTGAACGGAACAGCAACACTGAAGGATTGCACGCTCAGCAGAGACGGCGCGGGTAATAACATCTTGGGGAACCGCGGATTCAAACTGAACCTGCTTGGCGCCATCAGGATGAATGGTAAGATCCAGCTCGCAGACAACTGTGTAGTCTCCGCCCTTTCCGGCACCTACAACTTTGACCCCACCTCCTATGTGGACACCAATACTTATGCCGTGAGCGAAAGCGGCGGCATCTGGACCGTCTCCGCCAAGTAATCGTTCCACCGAATGAAATGATCCATCCTGTCTTTGACAGACAAGATCCACCCACGGCAGGACTGCCTTTGCAGTCCTGCCGCATGGGCTTTCCGGCACAGGCAGAAAGGCGTGACCCCCCTATGAACAGACAGAAAAGGACGACTTCCCGTCTCATCCCTGTACTATGCGCACTGCTCGCAGTTTTGCTCGGTACAACGCTCTTTGTACTGCTTCGTCCAGAGCAGGAGCCGCCGCAGTTCACGCCGCCGCCCTTTGATGCCGCCGCAGAGCAGGGCGTTCCGACGGTGCCGGAGGAATTGGGGTATTCCTCCCCCTTCAAGGACGGAATGAGCTACCGCTTCTCCATCTGCGGCAATGTAGTCGTCGATGACGGAAAAGCCGTGGTATATCTCACAAATCCGGCCGAAAATGCAGTCTGGCTGAAGGTGCGGCTTCTGGCCGCCGATGGAACGCTTCTGGGTGAGACCGGCCTGATCCGGCCCGGAGAATATGTACGCGCCGTCGATCTGATGACAGTTCCCGCTCCCGGCTCACAGATCCAATTAAAAATCATGGGTTATGAACCGGAAACCTACCGGAGCGCAGGTTCTGTCACGCTGAATACCATGATCGGCACGCTCCCCTGACCTGCATCTGCGCGCTGTGGGCATACATGCGGCGCGGCCAAGCTGAATATCAATAACCATAAAAATAAAAGGACTTCACAGGATCTGCATTCTGTGAAGTCCTCTTCTTATATTCTCACTGCTCAATCCCCGGTATGCCGGCGCAGCGCGTCGAGATAGGCCTCGGTGAACCGGTTGGGCACAGTGCGCTTGTGAAGCAGATAGCCGATCTCCATACAGTCGTCCACATCCAACGGCACGGCGGTGATATTCGGGCCGTTCAATTCATTGTTGATCACACCGGAGCAAATGGTGTAGCCATTCAGACCAATGAGCAGGTTGAACAGCGTAGCCCGGTCGCTGACCATGATCTCCTTATCACATTCCAAGGTGCTTAAGATCTCCTCGGAAAAGTAGAATGCGTTGTGCTCCCCCTGCTCATACGACAGGCGTGGATAGGGAGCCAGGTCGTCCAATGTGAGGGTCCGGCGCTCAGCCAGAGGATTGGCCTTGCTGACAAAGACATGAGGGCGGGCGGTGAACAGCGGATGGAATTCCAATTCGTGTTCCCGCAACACCCGTGTCAGGACCGGGCGGTTAAACTCATTTAAATAAAGTACGCCCACCTCACTGCGCAGTCTGGACACATCCTCGATGATCTCATAGGTCTTGGTCTCCCGAATCCGGAAGTCATACTCCGGGCCTCCGTACTCCTTCAGCAGATCAACAAAAGCCTCTACCGCAAAGGAATAATGCTGGGTGGACACACTGAACCGCTGGCGGCGGGGCGCAGAGCCGGTGTAGCGTTCTTCAATAAGGTCAGTCTGCTCCAGCACTTGCCGGGCATAGCCCAGAAACTCTTCCCCGGCGGCAGTGAGCACTACGCCCCGGTTGGTGCGGCTGAAAATAGTGATGTTCAGTTCCTGCTCCAGCTCCCGGATCGCGGCGGTCAGGCTGGGCTGGGAGAGAAAAAGCGCCTGGGCCGCGCCGCTGATCGTTCCTGTGCCCGCCACGGCGGTGACGTATTTCAGCTGTTGAAGTGTCATAAAAAAATACCTCGCTCTGTGGTGTAGTTCTTATCATAGCGACTGAGGAAGAAAAACGCAAGCAGCATTTAAGCGCCCACTCTGCTTCCCCTTATTATGAGGAAAAGGCGAGGGGCATCCCTCGCCTTTTCTATTGCACAATATGCACCGTGTAGTCAGATGTAAAGCTGGAGGCAATGGGTGCGGTGACATAGACCTCATTCTCATCGGTCATGAGGATGAGGTCAAAATTTTCTCCATCGCGCTTCCAGTATTCGAGGGACTTGTCCAGTCCCATGACATAGCAGGCGGTGGACAGGCCGTCAGCCAAGGTGCCGTCAGCGCTGACAACGGTGACGGAGCAAAGGCCGCTGTCCGCCGGTGTTCCGGTGGACGGGTCGATGATATGGTGGTAAACCTGCCCGTTCTCGTCGGTAAAATTCCGCTCATACGCCCCGGAGGTGATGACCGCCCTGTCCGCCACGGACACTACGCCCAGCAGGGCATTCAGGTCATCCGGCGCATTGGGATCCCGGATGCCGCACCGCCAGAGGGAGCCGTCCGGCTTCGTGCCACAGCACTGGACGTTTCCGCCCAGCGACACCACACCGGCCCTCAGGTCATACGCTTTAAAAATTTCCATGAGGCGGTCGGAGGTGTAGCCCTTGGCAATGCCACCCAGGTCGATCCCCTGCCCCGCCCCCAGCGTCAGCTCGGATCCATCCAGAGTCAGTTTTTCGCTTCCGGCCATTTCGAGCAGAGCTTGCAGCTCCGATTTACTCGGTACCTTGTAATCTCCCGTGGTGAAGTCCCACGTCTGCATAATGGGATAGACCGTGATGTCGAACGCGCCGCCGGTAGTGCGCCAGATCTCCAGCGCCTGCTCCACCATGATCTGGTATCTTCCGACAGAGTGCCGGAACCGTCGGCATTGATGCGGCTGATCTCGCTGTCCGCATTTCCCACGCTGAGCAGGGCGTCCAGCCGCTCTATCTCTGCCACGGCGGCTTCTAACGCCTCTTCGCACCGATCGCCATAGGTGCTGATCGTTATGTAAGTGTCCATAGCAAACACATCCGCCGATGCCGACGGTGGCTCCGTTCCACAGCCGGACAGCAGCGCCGCCCCCAGGCAGATTGCCGCAAGAAGCCATTTCTTCATGCCCCGCTCCTTTGCTGCAATGCAACCGTCAAGCGGCGGCAGAGCACGCCGCCCAGCACACCGATCACCGCACCGCTCAGCAGACCGGTAAACCAGAGCAGAAGCAGATACCAGCCCAGAGCGGC
>USIZ01000203.1 GCA_900554855.1 uncultured Eubacteriales bacterium
TTGCGATACCGACAGCCTTTGTCAGTTGATCCACTGAGGTTTTCTTCATCCCCAGTGTGACGGCGCAGCGCCGCGTTTCCTTCAGCAACGCCTTGCGGAGCTGTTCAGTCTCGTAATCGGTAAAAGCCAAGGTCGCACCCTCCCTGAAAATATGACCGCTTTGGTTCTTTAGGTCATATTATACCGCGCTTTTTCTGGTTTGCAAGGGGTGTAGAGAAAAACATACGCATTTTAACAAAAAATTATTTTCCCTTAACACATTATTTCATGAAGGCGCTCCTCTTCCTTTGGCAAAGTACTGCCCCCCCCTAAAATCAAAAATGCACCCCCCTCCAAACCGTAATTGCACCCCCTTAACGGGTTTCTATCAAAATTAGAGTCATTTGCCAAAAAGCACTTGCTTTTTGCAAGTGCTTTTTATTTTGCGTCAAACGCGCACCTGGTTACAGGTGCGCGTTTTTTGCCGTCACTGACAGCAGTTTTTTCTCAATTCATTCAGCGGATCAATGGCGTTGGCATTGGCGGGTGGGAAAAACTCGCCTACAGGGAAACTGACCTGCTGGAAGATGTCACAGGGATCCTCGTCGCACCGGTCACACTCGCATTCCTTATCCGGCATGCAGTAGTCATACACCGGGATGAGCAGGTGTGCGTCCCGCTCCATGCGCAAAATAGAAAACTGGCCGAGACTCAGATAGATGCGACGCACCGTGTTGTTTTCCAGACTGATGGGTTCATCAAAGGCGGCCTGAATGGCGGCGGGCACCTCGGTGAGGGCACATTCGCCGCACATAGGCCGCTCGCAGACATTGCACAGCCGCATGGACAGAATGATGGGGTCCACCGCCTCCACCACCGCCGTGGGCAGGTCGTTGGTGAGTACCATGTCCTCCGTCAGCTCCGGGCAGCCCGCCATGGAGGTGAAGGACTTTGCGGTGCTCTCGCTTCCGAATAGAATGGCCCGCTTATCAAAGACTGCCAGACCGCTGACCTGCATCGGGCGGGTGCAGCCGGTGAATGCATCACAGGTGATTTTATAGTAGTAGCGCAGATCCACCGTGAAGAACCCGCGGTTCAGCCCCATGGGCTCCACATTGACCAGCGTGTAGAGCAGCCTGGCGCGGCCGGCCTTGACGCTCAGCGCCTGGTCGATGATGGGTTGGGAGGACTGAGTGGGGTAGAGCCGCAGATCCTCAATGCAGTCTTTGGACTGGCAGGAGTCAAAGATCTTTTTCGTATGGATGCAAGTGGCCTCCCGTACGGCGCTCAGGTCGCTGACCGGGCCGGGATAGACAGTTTCAGCCATGAGATGACCTCCTTGGAATAAGTAGGGAAGGAGCCTTCCGTGTCATCCTATGCGCAGAGGCGGAAACGGTGTGAAAAAGGGGATGAATTTTTGTGCCCGACGTGCTATCATACAATAAAGAAAATCATTTTGGAGTGATACCATGGAGATCGAGCGTAAATTCAAGCTGACTGCCTTCCCGACCGACCTGACGCTGGCGGTGGAGCTGGACCAGTATCAGGGCTATCTGGCCACCGACCCGGAGGTGCGCATCCGCCGCACGGAAAACCACACAGAAGGGACGGAAAATTATATCCTCTGCATCAAGAGCGTGGGGGATCTGGTGCGCCACGAAGTGGAGACGCCGATCACCAGGACTCAGTTCGAGGAACTGGCGTCTATGCTGGCGTATCCGCTCATCCATAAACAGCTCAATGCCTACCATCTGCCCGACGGACATATCATCGAGTGCTCCATCGTGGATGGCGGTGCCTTTTCCTATGCGGAGGTGGAGTTCGGTTCCGTGGAAGAGGCCAAGAGTTGGACACCGCCGGAGTGGCTGGGCCGCGAGATGACCTATGAAAAAGGATTTAAGATGCGCTCCTACTGGAGCGACCGCAGTCTGGCAAAACAGATCTGAACGATAAGACCTGCACCCGGGCAGCTTTTTACAAGCTGCCCGGGTTTTTGCATACCACGGGACAAACCCTCATAGAGTGTAGCAAAGTGAGAGGTGATGCAAGTGAATGACGCGGCATTTTCCGCCTGCCTGTCCCTTCTGCCGGAGTCGCTGCGGGGTGCCGTACAGACGGCATCCGGTACCCGGTCGGAGCGATGGGAGGAGATCCGCCTGCGCACGGGGCGGGGACTGAGTCTGGCGGATGAGCGGGGGGAACAAATGATCAGCATCCCGGAGACCGTAGACGAACGGGATCTGCGTGCAGTGCTGGAACGGGCCACCCGTGCCTCCTACCAGAGCGCGGCGGAACAGCTGAGTCGGGGATTTTACACGCTGAAGGGCGGCCACCGTATTGGTGTCAGCGGTGCGGTTTACCGAAATGAGCAGGGGAAAGCGGCGTTTCGGGAGTTGTCTTCCCTCTGCATTCGCATCGCCCGGCCATGTCCAGGCATCGCGCATCCTCTGCGCCGTTCCTTGCTGGAGGGCAGTCGGTTTCCAAGCACATTGATCCTGGCTCCTCCGGGCGCGGGCAAGACGACGCTTCTGCGGGAGGTGATACGCCTGCTGTCCGATGAGTGCGGCCTGCGCACCGCCATAGCGGACGAGCGGGGCGAAGTGGCTGCGCTCTGGCATGGAGCGCCCCAGATGGATGTGGGGCGGCGCACCGATGTGCTGGACGGTATTCCTAAGGCGGAGGGATTGCTGATGCTGCTGCGCAGTATGACGCCCCAGGTGCTGGCGGCGGACGAGGTCACCGATCCGGCGGATGTGAGCGCGCTTTCGGCGGCGTCGAACTGCGGTGTATCTCTGCTGGCCACTGCCCACGGCGGGAGCCTTGAGGAACTGAAGCGGCGGTCAGTCAGCCGTACACTACTGGAGGAGCACATCTTTCAAAGGCTGATTCTGATCGAGCGGAATGCGGACGGCTTTCGTCATTACCGCATGGAGCCGTTCCCATGCTGAGGCTGCTGGGAGCGCTGAGCGTGTTCTGTGCCCTGAGCTGGTGCGGCTTTCAGAGGGCGCTCTGGTACCGACAGCGGGTGGAGTGCATTGCCGTATGGCAAAACGCGCTCCGGGAGGGGGAACGCCAGCTTTGCGATCTGGGCATCCAGACCCCGGAGTGGCTTGGGTGGATGCGGGAACAGAAACTGCTGAGCGCATTCGCGGAGCAGTGTCAGATTGGCTTGGAGCGCTCGGACAGCCTGTCGGCAGCTTGGCGGGCTGCACTGATCCAGGCGGAGTTCCCGTTGGAAAAGGACGAGCTGAGTGTGCTGGCGTCGGTGGGCGAGGTTGTCGGCCGCTACGACAATGCCGGTCAGCGCGCGGCGCTGCGCTCTGCGCAGGATCGGCTGGAATTATATGCCCGCCGGGCCGGGGAGGAAAAGCAAAGGCTGGGGAAGATATGGCCGGTGCTGGGGCTGTCCGCCGGGGCGCTGGCGGTGGTTTTGCTGTACTGACTGCGGAGAGGAAACCATATGGAT
>USIZ01000204.1 GCA_900554855.1 uncultured Eubacteriales bacterium
AAAGCGGGAGGAGGAGCGCCTTCTGCTGACCGAGCCTGCGGAGGGGGATCTTGCAGCACGAAATAAGCTCATTGAACACAACCTGCGTCTGGTTGCCCACATCGTAAAAAAATATTATACCCAGACCGGCGATACCGACGACCTCATCAGTATCGGTACCATCGGGCTCATCAAGGCGGTCAATACATATCGACCGGATAAAAAGATCAAGCTGGCCACCTATGCCGCGCGGTGCATCGAAAATGAAATTTTGATGTACCTCCGCAAGACCCGCAAACTGGCGGGGGAGGTGTCGCTCTCTGAGACGCTGGATACAGAGGGAGACGGCGGAAATCTGTCTATTCAGGATCTGATCCGAGTGGATGACAATATGCTGGAGGAGTTGGACAATCGGGACGCCTGCCAGCGGGTGCGTGCATGCGTGGAGCAAGTGCTGGACGCGCGGGAGAAGCAGATCATCATGGGCCGCTACGGGCTGGACGGCGGACCGCCCCGGACGCAGAGAGAGCTGGCGCAGCAGTGCGGCATCAGCCGCTCCTATATTTCCCGCATTGAAAAGCGGGCGCTTCAGAAGCTGGGTGAGGCTATGGAGCGGGGCGGATCGGCGAACCAAAGAAGTTGAATTGTAAACTTAGACTATATAGAGGTTGACAATTAGGCCGATTTCCGCTAAGATAGAGCTACCCCAAACGAGAGGAAGTAATCTGTGTGAAAAATAAGAAGAGCTCTGTCTATCAGCTGACGGTCTGTGCCCTGATGGCGGCGGTCATGTGCGTGATCGGCCCGATGTCCATCCCCATCGGTGCGGTGCCGGTCTCCTTTACCAACTTTGTGATCTGCCTGACCACCTGCCTGCTTGGCTGGAAGTGGGGCAGCGTCAGCGTCATCGTCTATGTGCTGCTGGGCACCTTCGGCCTGCCGGTGTTCTCCGGTTATGCCGGCGGACTTGCCAAACTGGCCGGGCCTACCGGCGGCTATATCATCGGCTATGTGTTCATCACGCTGATTGGCGGCGCATTTATTGTCCACTTCCGCAGCAGCTATATCTGGACGGTGATCGGTCTGGTGCTGGGTGTGGCCGTGACCTATGCGTTTGGTACGGCGTGGTTTGTGCTCCAGACGAAGTGTGAGTTGGGATACGCCATGACCGTGTGCGTTCTGCCCTTCATCGGCTGGGATCTGTTGAAGATCTGTGTCGCCACGGCAGTGGGAGCCACAGTTCGCCGGGCGCTGATCCGCTCCCACCTCATCGAGGACAAATATCAGGAAGTGACCGCGTAACGTAAAAAGAGAATTCCTGGATCCGAATGGATCCAGGAATTTTTTCGCTTATTTTGTATTCTGTGAGCGGGTTTCAATGCCTCTGATAAAGATGTCCGCCACGGTGTTGGTGTACTCATCCTGTTCCACATCCCGGGGAATGCCGTTAATGGTTTCATAGAGGATGGTATAGGCAGTGAGGGAGGCAAAGAAACTGGTCACCGCCACTTTTACGTCGATATCGGGGCGGATGGTGCCCTCCTGCTGGAGCCGGACCAAAAATTCCGAGAAATTCCTGCGGGCGGTGCAGAAGCTCTTTTCGTAGTAGGCGGTGCCGAACTCCGGAAACTTGTGAGAGTCCCGGATCACGCTGCCCAGAAAGGCGGCGCGGTCGGAGTCCCGGGCGATGGCCATGTAGCTCTCAGCCACGTTGTGGATGGCCTGCCGCCAGTCGGCGCAGTTGGCACCGGCTACGGCCTCCTCCGGCGGAATCGCATGGGTGTAGAGCTGGAGCACCTGGAAGAACAGATCTTCCTTGCTGGAACAGTACTGGTAGAGCGCCGCCTTGGAGAAGCCGATCTCCCGGGCAATGTCATCCATGGTGGTATCTTCAAAGCCCTGCTCACCGAACAGGCGCAGAGCCACCCGGGTGATCTCCTCCCGGCGGCGGTCAAATTCCGGCCGCATCCGGGCTACCTCGGGAATGTTGAGGGCGTTGAAGAGCTGCTTTTTGCCGTCAAAGTAGAGGTAGATGGTGGAAGGAGAGATGTGGGCCTCATTGGCAATATCGATGATCTTGGTCTCAGAATAGCCTTTTCGCAAAAAAACTGCCGTTGCGGCAGCTTCGATCTTGGCTTTCAGGCCCGCTTTCCTGTGTTCATTATTCATGGGGACGGGCTCCTTTCGATTTGAAAGTTTATATTATAAGTAAACCACACTGAAAGACTTTTGTCAAATACAAATAGAATTTATCTGCCTATTTAGTAGAAATTTATTCAATTTCATGGTATGATGTAGTAAAGAACCATACTGAAAAGAGAATCACTCGATTTCCACACCGCATAAGGAGGCGCGTATTTCGTGGAGGAAGAGCTCAAAACATTGCAGCGCTGGGTGGATGAGTCCAGCCGGATCGTGTTTTTCGGTGGGGCCGGCGTGAGCACGGAGAGCGGCATTCCGGACTTCCGGAGCGTAGACGGATTATACCATCAGCACTATTCCGAGCCGCCGGAGACCATTCTGAGCCACAGCTATTTTGTAAATAATCCGGAGGGATTTTTCCGCTTCTACCGGGATAAGATGCTGTTCCCGGACGCACAACCCAATGCGGCCCACCGCAAGCTGGCAGAGCTGGAGCAGGCGGGCAAGCTGACGGCGGTGGTGACTCAGAATATCGACGGCCTGCACCAGAAGGCCGGGAGCAAGCGGGTCTATGAGCTGCACGGGGCGGTGAGCCGCAACTATTGTGAGCGGTGCCATAAGTTCTATTCACTGGAGGAGGTTATGAATACTGCCGGTGTGCCCCACTGTGACTGCGGCGGCATCATCAAGCCGGATGTGGTGCTCTATGAGGAGTGCCTGCATGATGATACGGTGAACGGTGCGGTCAGCGCCATCCGCCAGGCGGATATGCTCATTGTGGCGGGCACCTCGCTGGTGGTCTATCCGGCGGCGGGACTCATCAACTATTACCGGGGGGATAAACTGGTGCTCATTAACCTCCAGCCCACCTCCGCAGATCGCATGGCAAATCTGGCGCTCCATGCCAAGGTGGGTGAAGTGCTGGAACAGATCAAGGTCAATCGGTAAATGCAGAAAAGAAAAAGGCTTGGGCAGATGCCCAAGCCTTTCATTCGGCAAACTTAATCCACATCCCAGTCGGCGTAATCGTCATACTCCGGGGGGAACTCGGTATAATGCTTCTTGCGATCAGTCAGCTCCCGCAGATAATCCAGCATACCGAAGATGGCGCAGAACAGCGCGGCGATTGCCACGCAGGCGGTCAAGATCTGGGTAAAAGTACGGAGCGTGAATTTCTTCATGATGGGTTTCCTCCTTCAAGCGTTCCTCTGCTAAAGAGAAGTTTACTCGTTTTTGCCGTGAAATGCAAGGCGTTTCGGAAATTTTAACCCTCGGGCGGCTTCGGGGTATCCTTATGTGCCCGGAAAGACGAGATCT
>USIZ01000205.1 GCA_900554855.1 uncultured Eubacteriales bacterium
AGCCCCAGTGGGGCTTTTAAGCGGCAGAGCGGTCTGCGTTAGCAGATGGAGGGGCCTCGCCCCGACAAGTTCTCGCAGGCCGCGACAAACGCGAATTAAAAATATTTTTCCGCTGAATATGGCCAGAGCGCAAGCGGAGGCCATTTTGAATCGTCCTTCCCCACATTTTCCAGCAAAAACTCACAAATCCCTTTCCAAACGTAAAAAATTGCGGTATTCTATAGGTATCTGTATTTCAATCGAAAAGTGAGGTGCACAGCGATGGTGCCATATCTCGCAAAACGCATCGGGCGCTCGATCCTGACCCTGTTCATCATCGTGACGCTGGTGTTCTGCCTGCTGCGGCTCATGCCGGTAGAGGGCTATTTTGCCAACTACGAAAAAATGACCGAGGCACAGATCCAGGCCGGGCTGCAGTCCATGGGTCTGCTGGACCCGCTGCCGGTGCAGCTCGGCCATTTCTGGCGGGACGCGCTGCACGGTGATCTGGGCGTGAGCCACATTTACAAGCTCAACGCTCCCGTGACCAAGATCCTTGCCCAGAAGCTGCCCATTTCCATCGAAATGGGTGTGCTGGCCATGCTGCTCAGCCTGATCTTCGGCATCCCGCTGGGCCTTGTCATGGGCCGGTGCAAGGGCCGCTGGCCGGATAAGCTGGGCACAGCCGTCATCGTGCTCATTCAGGCCGTGCCTGCCGCCGTGTACTTTTTGTACATTCAGATGTACGGCACCACCGCCATGGGCGTGGGCCTGCTGTTCGATGCCGCCGACTGGCGCTATTGGGTGCTGCCGGTGTGCAGCATGAGCCTTGCAAACCTTGCGTTCTACGCCATGTGGCTGCGCCGCTACATGGTGGACGAAAGCAACAAGGATTACGTAAAGCTGGCCCGGGCCAAGGGCGTGAGCGAGAGCGGCATTGCGCTGCATCACATCTTCCGCAACGCCATGGTGCCGCTGGTGCAGTACATTCCTTCCGCATTTCTGAACACTGTCGTCGGCTCCATTTACATTGAGAGCCTGTACAGCATCCCGGGCATGGGCGGCCTGCTGGTCACCTGCGTGCAGCGCCACGACAACACCATGGTGCAGGGCATCGTGCTGCTGTATGCCTGCGTGGGCATCATCGGCCTGATTTTGGGCGATGTGCTCATGGTTCTCCTTGACCCCCGCATCCACTTTGGCAGGAAGGAAGGTGGCCGCTGATGCTCTCTTTTCTCAAACGTGAACGCTCCCGGCTGCTGGAAGACAAGCTCAACGCCGCGCAGGCACAGCACACTGCCGGATGGGAGGCTCTGTCCGAAGACGAGCTGTTCACCCCCGCCGGGTTCAGCGAGGCGCAGGCCGAAGCCACTGCCAGCTCCAACTACAGCTACTGGGGCAGCACCTTCCGCGCCTTTTTCAAGAACAGGTTCGCGGTGGTTCTGCTGGTGGCACTGGCAACTGTGGTGGCCTTTGCCTTCATCCAGCCCCACCTGCCCGGTCAGGCAGACCCGAACCTGTGCGCCGTGGACCCTGTGACCGGCATCCAGTACCGCAACATCGCCCCCGGGCAGGACGGCTTTATCTGGGGTTCCAACTCCATCGGTCAGGACCTGTGGGCACGCATCTGGGCCGGTGCACGCACCAGCCTGACCATCGCCTTTTTCGTGGCCCTCATTGAAGCGGTGGTGGGCATCACCGCCGGTGTGCTGTGGGGCTATGTGCGCGGGCTGGACCCCGTGTTCACCGAGTTGTACAACATCTTTGATAACATCCCCACTGCCATTGTGCTGATCCTGATCTCTTACGTGGCAACGCCCAGCATCTGGACCATGGTCCTTGGCATGGCCATCAAGGGCTGGATCGAAATGGCACGCTTCATCCGCAACCAGATCCTCATCATCCGCGACCGGGATTATAACGTGGCATCCCGCTGCCTCGGCACGCCCACTGTGCGCATCGTACTGCGCAACCTGCTGCCCTATCTCGTCTCGGTCATCATGCTGCGCATGGCTCTCACCATCCCGGAAGCCATCGGCAACGAGGTGTTCATCACCTACATCGGCCTCGGGCTTTCGGTGGAGACGCCTTCGCTGGGCAATCTGGTCAACGATGGCCGCAAGGTGATGATGCAGGCCGGGCTGCGCTACCAGCTGCTGTACCCCACCCTCATCCTGAGCTTTGTCACCATTGCGTTCTACCTGATTGGCAACGCCTTCTCGGACGCCGCCGACCCGAAGAATCATCTGCAGTAAGGAGGGGATATCATGGAACATCACCCGCTCATTCTCTCCGCAAAAGATGTCAACATCCAGTTCGATCTGCGTGGAAAAGTGCTGCACGCCATCCGGGGCATCGATCTCGACCTCTATCAGGGCGAAGTGCTCGCCATCGTGGGCGAGAGCGGCTCCGGCAAGAGCGTGTTCACCAAGAGCTTCATGGGCCTTCTGGACGCCAACGGCTCCATCACCGGGGGCACCATCGATTACTACGGCATGGCGGACGGCAAGCCGCTGCGCCTTTCCGACCTCAGAACCGAAAAGGACTGGCTGCGGGTACGCGGCCGGGAGATCGCCATGGTCATGCAGGACCCCATGACCAGCCTGAACCCGCTGAAGACCATCGGGGCACAGATCATGGAAGCCGTTGCCCTGCATCAGGGCTTAAAGGGTGCTGCCGCCAAGGAAAAAACGCTGGAATACCTGCGGGATGTGGGCATCTCTGACCCGGAAAAGCGCTTTAAGCAGTACCCGCACGAGTTCTCCGGCGGCATGCGCCAGCGTGTGGTCATTGCCATTGCGGTGGCCTGCAGCCCCAAGATCCTGATCTGCGACGAGCCTACCACCGCACTGGACGTGACCATTCAAGCCCAGATTTTGCAGCTTTTGAAGGAAATGCGGTTCAAGTACGATCTGACCATCGTCATGATCACCCACGATCTGGGCGTTGTGGCAAACATTGCAGACCGCGTGGCTGTGATGTACGCAGGCGACATTGTGGAGATCGGCACTGCTGACGAAATTTATTACGATCCCCGCCACCCCTACACATGGGCGCTGCTTTCCAGTATGCCCCAGATGGGCGTGAAGGGCGAAGACCTGTTCAACATCGTGGGCACACCGCCAAACCTGTTTGCGGAAATTCGCGGCGATGCTTTTGCACCCCGCAACCCGCAGGCACTGAAGATCGATTTTGTCAAGCGCCCGCCTTACTTTGAGGTAACGCCCACCCACAAGGCCAAAACATGGCTGCTGGACCCCCGGGCACCCAAGATCGAGCCGCCTGCTGCGGTAAAAATGCTGCGAGAGGAGGGGCTGTAAGATGGAAAATGAACGCGAAGTTCTTGTGGAAGTGAACCACCTGAACGTAACCTACGGCTCCGGCAAAAAAGCATATGAAGCTGTGCAGGATGCCAACTTTAAAATTTATAAGGGCGA
>USIZ01000206.1 GCA_900554855.1 uncultured Eubacteriales bacterium
CCCCGGCCGCAGGCGGTCGGTCTTGAAGTCCACCACGGTCAGCCCCTCAGGGCCGGTAAAGCAGCAGTCGATGACGCCCTGCATCAGCACCTGCTCCTCTTCCGGAAGTGACGCATCCAGCTGGGCGGCGGAGGTGAGCAGGGAGAATTTGAATTCACGGCGCAGATCCGGAGCGCAGAGCGCCTCCTGTCCCAGCGGTGACGCAAAGAATGCGGCAACCTGATCCGGGCGGACCGCCCGGGCGGCCGCCGGCGTCAGGCTCTCCTGCGCCTCCATCCGGGCGACCTCCTCTACCACCTCGGAGACACTCCCTGTATGATCCAGCCGGATCAGCTGCATGACGGTATGCATCGCCGTGCCGATCTCGTTGGCGGTCAAACCGCGCTGCGCCTGATCGAAGCGCGGGCGGGCAAAGTCGATCTCCTTTGGCGCGGCGGTCAATGCGGCGCCCTCGGCGGCCTCCTCGTCCAATTCCCGCCCCTTCAACTGCGTCGCCGTCACCTTGGAAGGTGCGTCAGCCAGCGCCGCATAGGGGTTGATCCAGTTCAGCCTTGCAAATTCCTCCTCGGTGAGATGGCGGCCACGGGCAGTCTGTTCCGTCTGCTCAGTCCGCCTGACGCCGGGTTTGACTGCCGGGATCAGCCGAATATCCCAGCGGTCCTCCGGGATCAGAAGCTGACAGGTTACACCGCCCGCGGCGCGCAGGTCGGCGGCGTCAGGCCGGGCCAGTACCGGCAGGAGCAGCCACTCGCCCACGGTACTCAGCGCATTCAGCGCCTCCGGATCAGGCTTCGTCCCCGCATCCGGGGCCAGCTTGGCGCACTGCTTCGCCCAGTCGGTGCTGGTATGCACCAGAATGAGCTTTTCCCGCGCCCGGGTCATGGCCACATACAAAAGGCGCATCTCCTCCGCCTTCATCTCCCGATCCAGCTGAAGGGCCACCGCCCGGCGGGCCAGCGTGGGATATTCGATCCGAAGCTCCCCGTCCAGCCCGCTGGGACCCACGCCGTACTTGGGGTGAAACAACACCGGGGCATGTTGATCCGTCCGGTTGAAGGAACGGTTCAGTCCGGCCACCAGCACCACCGGAAACTCCAGTCCCTTCGACTTATGGATCGACATAATACGGACGCCATTCCCGGCCTCCCGCCCCGGACTGGGGAGACCCTGACCGGATTCACGCAGCCGACGCAGCTGGGTGACAAGGCCAAACACGCCCTGATGTCCGTTGGCTTCAAACCGCCTTGCATACTCGTGAAGCAGGCGCAGATGATCCTGTCGGGCCGCGCCGCCCTCCATGGCACCGTAGACCGCCAGCAGGCCGGTGCGCTCATAGATCTGCCAGAGCAGGCGGTGCCCGGCCAAATCCACCGCTTTGGTGCGCAGTGCATTCAATTCATTTACAAAGTGAACGCATTTTTCCTCTCCCCGCTGAGCCCCCGCCTTCACGCACTGCCAGAGATCCCCCTGCGGGCACTGGGCACGCAGATGGGCCAGATCACTGCCGGTAAAGCCGTACACCGGGCAGGTGAGCACACTTAGCAGAGGCACATCCTGCCGGGGATTGTCCACAATTTCAAGGAATGAGACCGCCACGGCCACCTCCGTCTCCGCGAAAAAATCTCCGGAGCCGTCGCTGCTCCAAGGAATGCGGTGACGGTCCAATGCCCGGGTCAGGTGCCCCATGACCGAGCCGGGAGAGCGGTATAGAATGGCGATATCCTCCGGCTGAACCATGCGGAAGACATTTCCGTCGGTGACGGAAAAGCCGCTGTCCAACAGAGCGCGCACCCGGCGGGCCACAAACTCCGCTTCCGCCGCGTCCCGGCTCACCTTTGCCTCCCCCTCTTCCCGCTCCAGCGCGGCCATATCCACTACGTTGAGTTCCACCCGGTTATCCGGGTGCTCCGGATAAGGCAGCCTGGGATAGAGCCGCTGGTCATCGGTATAGTCCAGCTCGCCAAACGCGGTAGACATAATATTTTCAAAAATAAAGTTTACACCCTCCAGCACTGAGGCCCGGGAGCGGAAATTATAGGACAGGACGATCTTGCGGGGTTCGCCGTCCTTTGCGTGCTGATACTCCTCGAACCCCAGGTACTTGCTCAGGAAGATGGTGGGGTCCGCCAGCCGGAAGCGGTAAATGGACTGCTTGACATCGCCCACCTGAAAGAGGTGCTTCCCGCCGCCGCTGACGGCGCGGAAGATGGCGTTCTGCACCTCGTTGGTGTCCTGATATTCATCCACCATGATCTCCGCATAACGCTCCTGCCACCGCTGGGCCAGCTCGTTGGGTCTGCCCTCCTCATCTGTGAACAGCTTCAGAGCCAGATGCTCCAGATCGGCAAAGTCCACCAGATTGCGGCGGCGTTTCTCCCGGCTGTATGCCTCGTCAAAATCCGCCGTCAGCTGCAAAAGCTCCTCCACCACCGGGCGCACCCGCTCCATATCCGCCAGCAGATCCGCGCTGGAATCCGCAAAGGTGTCCGCCAGCTTGGCAAGGCGCTTCTTGCACTTGTCCCGGACGGATTTTACCTGCTCCTGCAACCCCTTGTCTTCTACCTTGGTGGCGCGGCCCAGCTTGGGGAACTGGATCCGGCACAGGGCGCGGGCGCTGTCCCAGCCCCGATCCAGCGCAGCCAGGAAATCGTCCAGGCTGTCCAGCGTGCCGTCGAAACTCTCGGAATAAGCCTTCTCCAGCGCCGCGTCCTCCCGCAGAAGGTCGAGCACCTCCACAAAGCGGCGGTGCCAGTAGGCGGCCTGCCGCCGGGCATTCTCCATAAGGAGCCGCCCCCACGCCGTGGCCCCCACGTCCTTCACGCCGCTCAAGTCAAAGGCTCTGGCCTGATCGGCCAGCCACCGGGCCGGGGCCGGATGGCTCTGGATGCGGGTGTGGATATCCAGCACGATGGACTGAAGCCGACTGTCATCCCGCCCGGCAGACAGCGTATCCACCAGTTCGGAAAAGGCGGAATTCTCCTCCAGATGCTCGTATCGCTCCTCCAGCACCCGGGTCAGGATGCGGTTTTTCAAAACGGCACACTCGCTGTCGTCCCCCACCCGGAAGTCGGGCTGAAGGTCGATGCGGTACCCCTCCTCCCGCATAAGAGCCGTACAAAAGGAGTGGATCGTGGAGATCTGTGCGCGGTAGATGACCAGCTTCTGGCGGTGCAGAAAGGCATTGCCGGGATCCGCGGCCAGCCGGTCGTTCAGTTCGTCCATGATCTTCCCCCGCAGCTCGGCGGCGGCGGCCTTGGTGTAGGTGATGACCAGAAAACGATCCAGATCCAGATGCTCCTGCTGGACCCGGTTCAGCAGCCGTTCCACCAGAATGCGGGTCTTACCCGAACCGGCGGCGGCGGAGACCAGCCGCTCTCCGCCCCGGTTCTCCACAGCGG
>USIZ01000207.1 GCA_900554855.1 uncultured Eubacteriales bacterium
CGATCTGGTGATGATGCTCATGCTCCTCTTCATTATGGTCATGGTGATGATGCTCGTGCCCTTCCTCATCGTGGTCGTGGTGATGATGCTCATGCTCCTCTTCATCATGGTCATGGTGATGATGCTCGTGCTCGTCCTCATCGTGGTCATGGTGATGGTGATGATCATGGCAGGAGCACTCAGGATCGTCACACTCATCCTCGTCGTCGTCCCAATCGGCGGCCTTGGCCTCGGCCATCAGTTCCTCGGCCAGGGAGTGGTGAGCCATGGCGGACAGGATCACATCGCCGGAGATCTGATCCCAGGGAGTGGTGATGATGGCGGCGTTGGGGTTATGCTCCTTCAGAAGCTCCACCACTTCGTGCAGCTTCTCCTCGGTCATGTCCTGCGTGCGGGAGAGGACGATGGTGCCGGCGGTCTCGATCTGGTCGTTGAAGAACTCACCAAAGTTCTTCATATACATCTTGCACTTCTTGGCGTTGACAACAGCAACGGCGCTGCCCAGCACCATGGGGGTGGTCTTGTTGGCGTTGCCCACGGCACGACTCACGTCGCTCAGCTTGCCCACGCCGGAGGGCTCAATAATAACGCGGTCGGGGTGATACTGCTCCACCACATCGTGGAGGGCTTTGTTGAAGTCGCCCACCAGGGAGCAGCAGATGCAGCCGGAGTTCATTTCGTTGATCTGGATGCCGGAATCCTTGAGAAAGCCGCCGTCGATGCCGATCTCACCAAATTCGTTTTCAATCAGCACCAGCTTCTGGCCCTTAAAGGACTCCTCCAGCAGCTTCTTGATGAGGGTGGTCTTGCCCGCGCCGAGGAAGCCGGAAATAATGTCGATAGTGGTCATAATAATTACCTCTTTGTATGAGATTTTCAGGTGCTGCCCATTGATAGCGGGCAGCACATCTATTGTCAACTTTATATTGTATCGCAAATGAACAAAAATGCAAGCGGCGGAATGTAAACATTCCGAAAATTGAACGATCAAAACGGGGCGGCGCAGTCAAAAGCGCCGCCCCGTCGGGCAGAGGGTCATTCTGTTTCGGTGTTTCCGTGCTCCCGCAGGCAGGGCATGGAGAAAAAGAAGGTGTTGCCGCCGTCATCGGACTCGGCCCAGACTTTGCCGTGGTGGTGTCTGGCCAGCTCCGTGGCAATGGCCAGCCCGAGCCCATAGCCCGTCTCGGTGCGGGAGGGGTCGGCCCGGTAAAAGCGCTCAAAGATGCGTTCCAGCTGTTCCCGGGGGATAGGGGCACCCTGACTGCGCACGCTGAGCACGGCTTTTTTGCCCTCGGTACGCAGCTTGACCGTGATGACGCTGTCAGTGGGGGAGTATTTGCAGGCGTTGTCCAGATAAATGTCGATGATCCGCTTGAGCAATGCAGTATCACCGTTCACCTCCACGTTTTCCTCCAGCGTGTCGTCAATGGTCTTGCCCTGCTCAAAGGCGATGGGTTCAAAGAGGAGGAGGGCATCCTCTGCGATGTCGCTGAGGGAGCAGCGGGTCATATTGAGCTGCTGAGTGGCATTATCGCTGCGGGCCAGCACCAACATCTCCTCCACCAGTGTTTTCATTTGCCCGGAGGAGACCCGTACATTGTCCAGCCAGCGTTGACGCTTTTCCGGGTCGGCGTCGCCGTACTCGTCCAGCATGTCCAGACTGGAGAGGATGACGGTGAGCGGTGTTTTCAACTCGTGGGAGGCGTCGGCCACAAATTGGCGCTGCTGTTTCCAGCTCTTTTCTACCGGACGGACGGCCCAGCGAGCCAGTATCAGGCTGATAAAGAAGAACACAGCCAGCGTACCCAGACAGATAAAAACCAGATTGCGCCCCAGCGCTGCCAGCGTGCTCTGCTCCTGGGTCAGATCCACATAGGCGATGCGGTAGCCAAACATACTGTTGGCGCGCAGAAAGCGCAGAGAGTAGCCGCCTTCGTGGATGGTGCCGGTCTGGGCAGGGGCCTCCAGTGCGTCGTGGACAACAGCCAGCAGGGTGTCCTGATCGGAGGTATCAAAGAATTGATTGGCCAGCACAAAGATGGTGCTGCTCCCGCTGGTCTGAACGGTGAAAAAGGGCAGCTGAACCCGTTCACTGCCGAACAGAGCATAGGTCTCGTTGTCATTCTGCTCCGGGTCGATCCGGAAGGAGAAGCTGGGCGTGTTGGTGTTGGTCAGGGTGACGGCCTGCTCCAGTGCGGCCAGACTGTCCCGGCGCAGGCTGTCCCGGGTGGTGGCGAAGAGCACGGCGCACAGGGTGAACATGATGGCCAGTACTACGGACATGTTGATGAGGACGAATTTCCAGCGCAGTCGGCGGATCATGCCTTTTTCCCCACTTCCAGATGGTAGCCCAGCATACGCAGTGTGCGGATGGATACGGTGGAGTGCAGGTGAGTGAGCTTCTTGCGCAGGAAGGAGATGTAGACCTCCACATTGTTGTCCTCTGCGTCGGACTCATAGCCCCAGACCTTCAGGATCAGCGTTTCTTTGGTGACCACTGCGTTGCCGTTGGCCATGAGCAGGCTCATGATCTCAAACTCCTTGCGGCTCAGCCGGACGGAGCGCTCGCCGCAGGTGAGCAGGCAGCTGGCCAGCTCCAGCTTCAGATCGCCGAAGGAGAGTGCGTTGTCCAGTGTGCCGCCGCCCTGCTTGCGGGTGAGCGCCCGCAGACAGGCCAGCAGCTCTTCGGATTCAAAGGGCTTGGTGAGGTAGTAGTCCGCGCCGGAGTCCAGCCCGGTCACCTTGTCCTCCAAGGCGGAACGGGCGGTGAGCATTAGAATGGGCAGAGTGCTGCCGCTCTCGCGGATTTTTCGCGCCACGGTCAGTCCGTCCAGCTTAGGCAGCATCACGTCCAGCAGCATGGCGTCATAAATGCCGCTCAGGGCGTTATCCAGTCCGCTCTCCCCGTCATAGCAGAGGTCAGCGGTATAGTTGTTGGCCTCCAGCAGATCGCCGATGGTGCGGGCCAGTCGTTTTTCATCCTCTACGACTAAAATGCGCATAGAAGGGGGGCCTCCTTTATAAAGTCTTGCATTCTGAACTTCAGTTTACCCCCAAACACGATCCTTGGCAAGCGGTTTTGGGCTCAATCTGCCTCGGCGGCATCATCAAAGCCGGATGCCGCCACAGAGGCAGTGTCAGTCAGACTGGCCGCACCGACCAGATAGACGCTCTTGCCGCCGTCTGGGGAGCAGTAGTAATTGCTGCCCTCGCCGGTCAGGGAGCCGATGAGGAGCGTGCGGGCAGCGGCGATTCCGTCGGAGTCCGTGTAGTTCACCGTGACGGTGATGGGCTGATCCAGACCATAGCGCACCAGTGCGGCGTCGTCCGGCTTCCAGTCGGCCATGGCGGTGAAGGGATTTTTCAGCAGCTCGGCGCGCAGACTGCCCA
>USIZ01000208.1 GCA_900554855.1 uncultured Eubacteriales bacterium
TGTCAACTCCAGCAAGATCATCGGCAAAGGATTCCAGTCCATCTGAAAACGCAAAATGCCCGCCCACCGTGGGTCTCCACAGGTGGGCGGCATCATCATTATATATGGTATCAGAGCATGGGCGCACGGTTTCTGCACGGTCGGCGCACGGTTCATGTGATTTGTGTCAGAACATGCTGCGGCTGCTTCAAAACAGCGGAGCGGAAGAAGCAAATTCTAAACAAATACTGGGGTCGGGAAAAATCCCGACCCCAAAACTATTATAAACCTATTATTCTGTCTGTTTGACAGAACACACCTTGGATGCAGTGCGCCGTTCGGCTGTCTTTCATCAAAGCGATCCGTCAGCGTTTGACGGCGACGGCTTCGATCTCTACCCTTGCATTCTTTGGAAGTGCTGCTACCTGAAAGGCTGCGCGGGCCGGATAAGGCTCTGCAAAAAATTCGCCGTACACTTCGTTCATGGCACCGAACTCGTTGATGTCTGCCAGTAGCACGGTGGTCTTTACTACGTCTGCCATTGTCATACCGTTGGCCTCGATGATTGCCTTCAGGTTCAGGAGCGACTGCCTAGTCTGCGCTGCAATGTCCTCACTGGGGAAGGCGCCGGTAGCGGGATCAATGGGCAGCTGACCGGAAATGAATGCATATTCCCTGGCGGAGATCCCTTGAGAGTAGGGACCGATGGCCGAAGGAGCAGCGGCTGTATAAATTGCTTTGTTGGACATGACACTTCTTTCCTTTCTATTGTTGCTTGCGGACTGCACGTTCACTTTTCAGGCTCAGCACAAACAGCAGTGCAAGCACTGCCATCAGGCCCAACCCAAAAGGACGGCAGATTAGTCCGAAAATGTTGTCGGAGTACTGCATCAGCGCCCGTCGCAGGGAGGTGTCTGCAGTGGGTCCAACCAAAAGGCCCAGCACAAACGGTGCGATCGGGTAGCGATACAGTTTCATCAGATATCCCAGCAGACCAAAAAGCGATAGCTGGATCAGGGCAAACGGTGTTCCTATGGCACTGTAAGCGCCTATTGCGCACAGCACCGCCACCAGCGGCATCAGAAGACTTTGGGGAATGGTCAGGATGCGGATCGTCAGCTTGGAACACAAGAAGGAGACGACACCCATTGCCGCTGCGGCCATCAGCAATAACAGGCACAGCCCACAGAGGATGCCCGGTGACTCGATCAGAAGCGTGGGGCCGGGACGCAGATTCATGATGAACATAGCCGACAGAAAGATCGCCGCTGTGGAACTGCCGGGGATCCCGAGCGACAGAGCCGGGATCAGCGCACCGGCCGAGCAGGCATTGTTGGCGACTTCCGCCGCAATGATCCCTTCCTCGGAGCCGTGGCCGAACTTCTCTTTTTGCTTGGAGGAGCGCTTGGCAAGATCGTAGGAAAACCAGCAAGCGGCAGACTCGCCGATGCCCGGGATGAAGCCAATCCACAATCCCGCCAGAGCGGAACGGAGCATGTTGCCAAGATTGGCTTTCAAGACCGTCCAGTTGATGAGTGGAAAGCCGGTCTTTTCCACGGTCCGCTCCGGTTCGGGAGCGCACAGCGTGTAGAGAACCTCTCCAAGGCCAAACAGCCCTAGCATGGCGATAACGCTGTTGAAGCCCGACAACAATTCTCCGCGCCCAAAGGTGAAGCGCAGCACGGACTGTACCCCATCCGCTCCGGTCAGAGACAGCAGGCACCCCGCCAAGGCGGCAATCCACCCCCGCCGCCGGCTGCCGCCAGAAATAGAGCCGCAGATGAGCAGACCGAAAACGCAGAACAGAAAGGTCTCCCAATCGCCAAACTTCAGGGCGATGCCAGTCACGAAGGGCTGGATCAGGAAGATAAGGATCGTGCCCACAAGCGTTCCCACAACAGACGCTGCAATGGAATAACCTACGGCCTCCCGGCCTCTGCCCTGCTTTGTCAGGGCGTTGCCATCCAGACAGGTCGCCGCTGCTGCGGGTGTGCCGGGGATGTTGATCAGGCTGGCGGTAATGCCGCCAGAACCGCACGAGGCCACAAAAATGCCCACGAGCAGTGCCATACCGTGGGTGTACTCCAAGTGGAATACCAGCCCAAGGCAAAGCGCCATGCCCATCGTCGGCCCAAGTCCTGGCACGACGCCGACAACAAAGCCCAGAAACACGCCGCCGATCAGGAACAGCCAGACGCCCGGATCGCACAGAAACGCAGCTGCCGCCTCGGGCAGATAGAGCCATTCAGAAAACATGTGCATTCTCCCATTTTACAAAAGCTGCAATCCCAGCACGCCGGGGATCAACAAGAGAGCCGCCAGACAGTACACTCCGCTGAGCAATAGCAGCTCCAGTGGACGCCTGCCTCGGTTCAATAGAAACAGGATGGCCGTTAAATACGCCGCGGTCGGCAGGGTAAAACCTACTTTGGAAATCAACAGCAAATAGGCAAGTGTCAGCAGGACCACAGAAACGGATCTTTTTGTTATGCTATGGCCGCCTGCCGAAACCTCCTGCCCCTTCCAAAGCGCTGCTGTCAGACGCACGCCTTGCAGGGTGAGCATGGCAGACAGCAACAGCGGCAGGAATTTAGCTTCCGTCAGCAAGCCCCAAAAACCGTCGGTTTTTACGGGATTTCTGCGGATGCCGAGAGAGAGGAGGACGTATCCCAGTCCCGCTGCCGTCACGATCAAGCCTTCTGCACACTGGCGCAGTTTTTTCTTATCCATAATGCGCTCTCCTATTCCGGCCATGCCTGCGCCGCAGCCGTGCGGTCATTGGCTGGGAACGAGAAATCCTCGATCCTTGGGATCTGGTAATCGGCCGGGTTGATTGTAGAGATCCCGGCGTCATACAGACCCCATGCATAGATGGATTCCAGCTTTGCACATATTTCGTCGCTCTCTGTGCCGATTATTGCCGCAGGCTCCAGCCCTTTGGTCTGGCAAAACTGCGCCCACTCTTTGCTGTCCACAGTACTCTGGAATGCGTCGCGGATCTTTGCCACGGCGTCTGCCGGTGTATCTCGGGAAACCCGGAAGCCCCAATACAGCAATCCCTGAAGATCGCTCAACTCGGGGTAGTCGTCCAGAAGGCTGGGTACGGTATAATTCCCCTTTGCACAGTCGATCTCCCGGGGGCTGCTGTCGCAGATGCCCAGAATGCGGATATCGCCGCTCTGTGCCAGATCCAGAATATCGGACAAACCGCACCAAGACCAGGTCACTTCCCCGGCTACCACTTTGATGGCGGCGGAACGGCCGCCGTCGTAGGGAACGGAATTGCCCTTCAGGCCCAGCTTTTCCAGCATCAGCGAGCCGGTCAGTTGGTTAATGCTTCCCAGACCGGCGTTGCCCCACTTCATGGAGGGGTCCCCCCGCATGGCGTCAAACAGCTGCTGTGCGGTC
>USIZ01000209.1 GCA_900554855.1 uncultured Eubacteriales bacterium
TGGTGGGGCGCACCCGGGATGTGGATGACCTCATTCTGAATACGCTGGGGGCACTGCTGGGCTGGCTCATCGTTCTGCTGGTTCAGACTGTGCGCCGACACAAGAGGAAAAAGACATGACTGAATTATATGAAAAATCCCTCCGCACGCTGGAGTTTCCCCGGGTGCTGGAGATGCTGGCCGGCCAGTGCGTCACGCAGGAGGCAAAGGACCGGGCCATGAAGCTGCGCCCCTCCACCGAGGAGCGGGAGGTGCAGCGCCTGATGGACGAGACTACCGCCGCCCGGGATATGATGGATCTCCATGGCGCGCCCTCCTTCTCCGGCATCAAGCCGGTGGGAGCCGCCTTGCAGCGGGCGGAGCTGGGCGGCGCGCTCAACAACCGGGAACTGCTGGACATTGCGGCGGTGCTGCGTACCACCCGCACCGTGAGCGCCTACTGCGACGGCGCGGAGGAGCGCAACTGCCTGCGCCCTCTGTTTCGGGCACTGACGCCGGATCGGACGCTGGAGGACAGCATTACCGGGTCCATCATTTCGGAGGAGGAGATCGCCGATACGGCCAGCTCCACATTGGCGGATATCCGCCGCCATATCCGCACCACCTCGGGCAAGGCCCGGGAGGTGCTGCAAAAGCTCATCGGTTCTCAGGCCAGCAAATATTTGCAGGAGGCCATTATCACCATCCGTTCTGACCGATTCGTGGTGCCCGTTAAGGCGGAGTACCGCTCCATGATCCCCGGTCTGGTGCACGATGTGTCCGCCACCGGCTCCACCTACTTCATCGAACCCATGGGGGCGGTGAAGGCCAACAACGAGCTGCGGGAGCTGTTGGCGCAGGAGGAGAAGGAGATCGAGCGCATTCTCCGCGCCCTGTCGGCCGAGTGCGCCGCTGTGCGGGAGACCATCCTCCAGAACTACGACTATCTGGTGGCGTTGGATGAGATCTTTGCCCGGGGTAAACTGTCCTATCGGCTGAATTGTATGCCGCCCCGGCTGGAGCGCAACGGTGCCTTCCGGTTCCGCCGGGCCCGGCATCCGCTGCTGGATCAAAAGAAGGCGGTGCCCATTGACATTCGCCTGGGCGAGGAGTTTGACACCCTGATGATCACCGGCCCCAACACCGGCGGCAAGACGGTGGCGCTGAAGACCGCCGGACTGCTGATCACAATGGCCCAGTGCGGCCTGCATATTCCGGTGGGGGACGACAGCTATTTTTCCGTGTTCTCCCAGGTGCTGGCCGATATCGGCGACGAGCAGTCCATTGAGCAGTCCCTTTCCACCTTCTCCGCCCATATGACCAATGTGGTGAATATCCTGCACGAGGCGGATGACCGGACGCTGGCACTCTACGATGAGCTGGGATCCGGCACCGACCCGGTGGAGGGTGCGGCGCTGGCTGAGGCTATCATTGAGGAGAGCCGCTCGCTGGGCATGAAGGTGTGCGCAACGACCCATTACGCCGAGCTGAAGCTCTACGCTATGACCACTCAGGGGGTGGAGAATGCCTGCTGTGAGTTCGACGTGGAGACTTTGCGGCCCACCTACCGTTTGCTGATCGGTGTGCCGGGCAAGTCCAACGCCTTTGCGATCTCCCGCCGTCTCGGCCTGCCGGAGCACATCATCGAGCGGGCCAATACCCATATGTCAGAGGAAAATGTCCGCTTTGAGGATGTTATCAGCCAGCTGGAGCAGCAGCGCAGAGCGCTGGAGGACGAGCGGCTGGAGGCCGCCCGGCTGCGCCAGAGCACCAAGAAGGATGCCGATGCCGCCCGGGATTACCGCAGGCGGCTGGAGGAGGAGCGGGAGCGCGCCATGCGGGACGCCCGCGCCGAGGCCGAGGCCATCGTCCGGGAGGCCCGGGAGATGAGCGAGCTGGTGTTCAACGAACTGAACGACATGAAGAAGCAGGCGAAAAAGACGCAGGACTTTCAGGCGGTCAACCAGCAGCGCACGGAGGTACGGCGGCTCATCAATGAGACGGAGAGCCGCACCCAGGCCAGAAGACAGGAGGAGGCTCCTCCTGCCACCCGCCCCGCTGTGGTGGGCGATATGGTGGAGCTGCTCAAAATGGGCACCCAGGCGGAGGTCATTGCGGTCAATAAGGACGGCTCCCTTCAGCTTCAGGCCGGCATTCTGAAGATCACTGCCAAGCAGGACGAGGTGCGGGTGGTGGAGGACGCCAAGGCCCGCCGTAAGAAACAGCAGAAGCAGCAGTCCCACCGGGCCATGACCCGCATCCGCGCCGCCGGGGTCAAGCCGGAGCTGGATCTGCGGGGAATGATGAGCGACGAGGCGCTGGACACGGTGGACCGCTATCTGGACGATGCTCTGCTGGCGCACCTGAAGAGCGTCACCATCATCCACGGCAAGGGCACCGGTGCGCTCCGGGCCGCTGTGCGGAAGCATTTGAAGACCAGCAAATATGTCAAAACCTTCCGCCCGGGCCGCTTTGGCGAGGGCGAGGACGGCGTGACGGTGGTCGAACTAAAATAAAAAGAGCCAAATCACGGAATACCGTCGATTCTTTCATGAAAGTGTTATTTATAAGTTGGAATTTTGGCTATTTTGACGTTGACGGAAGTTCGCGGGTTCTGGTATTCTTAACAAGAGAAAGTTTCTTTAGATCACATTCTGGGGAGGACTATCCATATGACGGTGAGAGAGACAGTTGTCAATAATAAGGTCGGCCTATTTGCCCGGCCCGCTACCTTCTTTATCCAGAAGGCCAACGAGTTTAAGTGTTCCATCTGGGTGGAGAAGGATGACCGCCGTGTCAATGCCAAGAGCCTGCTGGGTGTACTCTCCATGGGCATCATGGACGGCACCAGCATTTCGCTGATCGCCGACGGTGTTGATGAGGCGGAAGCTCTGGACGCGCTGACGAAGCTGGTTTCCACTGCGCCTGCTGATTGATTCATCTGTAAGAGCGAAAGCGCCGCAGCAGTTCTGCGGCGCTTTTTTCTTCCCTGTGGGAGATTTGCCATGACGAAGGAAGAATTAAAAGACAAGGCTCACTCGCTGCCGCTGCATCCCGGCGTCTACATTATGATGGACGCCAGCAACACGGTGATCTATGTGGGCAAGGCCAAGGCACTGCGCAACCGGGTCAGCCAGTATTTTCTGGAGCTGGCTAGCCACACGGAAAAGACCCGGGCCATGGTCAGCCAGATCGACCATTTTGACGTCATTCTGGCCGACAGCGAGTTTGAGGCGCTGGTGCTGGAGTGTTCGCTCATCAAGCGGCACAAGCCCAAATATAATATTTTGTTGAAGGATGACAAAGGCTATCCTTATGTCCGCCTGAATCTGAATACCCGCTATCCCCGCTTTTCTGTGGTAGGGCGCACGGCGCAGGATGGGGCCCGCAATTTCGGCCC
>USIZ01000210.1 GCA_900554855.1 uncultured Eubacteriales bacterium
CAGACGTGTGCTCTTCCGATCTCCGGGCCTGTCTTTGCGCAGAAAAAAGCTCCCGCCTGACGGCGGGAGCTTTCGATTGGAATTCAGTGCGAAACCGATCAGTCCTCGGGATCAACGAACTCGTCGGAATCCATGTACTTAACGGACTCCATGCCAGCGATACGGCCGGAGTTGATGGCATAGGACATGGTGGAACCGGGGTTGTAGAAGCAGTAAGAATCCGCGAACACGGTGGCGGAGTCGGTGCCGCAGGCGTACAGGCCGGGGATGGGATCCAGATCATTGTTCAGAACCTGCATGTTCTCGTTGACCTGAATGCCGCCCAGAGAACCGTAGCCGGAGGGGAAGTGACGGGCCACATAGTAAGGAGCGGTGGTGATGGGCTTCAGGAAACGATGATCCTTGGTGAACTGCCAGTCATAGCCGTTGGCCCAGCCATTGCACATGGCGTTGTACTCCTCGATGGTCTTCTTCAGGTTCTTCAGGTTGATGCCGGTGACCTCGGCGACTTCCTCCAGAGACTGGCACTCGAAGAAGTTGCGCTCGATATCGTCGCCATAGGACATGTCCTTGTCGTCGCCGGCGAAGACGGAGTTCTCAGCGGCGGACTTGGCGCCGGAGAAGTACAGCTCCTTCTCATAATCCCACTTGTCCATGGTCTTGATGCCGTGGTGATAGGTGATATAGTCCAGGCCGTGCTCCTTGTAATACTCAACGATCTTGGAGTCGATGATGGAGATACCCATATGCTTCTTCTGCAGCAGCAGGGAGTTGCCGGTATAGGTGGTGTTGTCCATCAGAGCCTCGTTCAGGAAGCGCTTGCCGTCCAGGTTGACCATCAGGTTGGGCTGACGCATAACCTCGGACAGGGTTTTGAACACGTCGGTAGTACCGGGGGTATTGTAGGTGACCTCCATGTTGACAGGAGCCTTTTTGCCGCCGATGGCCCAGACCATGTTCATGCCGTCGCCGTCCAGGCCGGGAATGCGGAAGGTGAACATATCTTCGCCCCACTTCCAGCCCATGTACTGCTCGATCATGTCAACGTTGTTGCCCATGCCGCCGGTAGCCACAATGACGCAGTTGCAGAGGCACTCGATCTCCTCGCCGTCGTCAGTGACAGCCAGAACGCCGCGAACCTGGCCCTGAGAACCGGTCAGGATCTCCTTGACGGAGGTGTGCAGCTCGATCTCAACGCCGATCTCCTTGGCATACTCATGGATCTTCTGGATCATGGTAGCGGCGCAGCGCTCAGTGGGCTTGTTGGTACCGGGAGCCTTGACCATGTGCTGAGTGCAGTGGGAGTTCTTGAAGTACTTGAACACGCCCAGGAACTCAACGCCCATCTTCTGGACCCACTCCACGGTGCTGGCGGACATATTGAACCAGCGGCGCACCAGCTTGGCGTCAGAACGCCAGTGGGTGTACTCCATGAAGAAGTTGAAGGCATCGTCCAGCGTAAAGTCGTTGGTCATGTTCTCCTTCTGGAGCTGGGACTCAATGGCCAGGAAGGCCATGCCCATGTTGGCGGCGCCGCCGACGGTGCCGCTCTTCTCAAAGGCGACAACGGTGCCGCCGCCGGTGGCGTTCAGAGATTCCTGAGCCTGAGTCGCAGCGCACAGGCCGGACATACCGCAGGCAACGACGACGACATCTGCTTCCATCTGTCTCATAGTTAATTCCTCCTGTTACTTTCCTTTTTTATTCCCATAAACTCAAAACCGCATTCCGCGGGAAAAAACAAGGGTTTTTCTCTCTCGCAAGCGCAAGGTTTTTGCAGATCAGCCTCTGCGGCGACGGCGTCCGCCGCCGGCACCGGCGCCTGCGCCGAAGCTGCCCACAGGGACGGGATCGGTGGGCACGGGCGGCTTGATGAGGCCGGCCTTCTTGATGGCCCCCACCGGGCAGACCGCAGCAAACTCGCCAGTCTTCATGGCCAGCAGATCCTTCTTGATGACGTGGATCATGCCCTCGCCGCCGACCACCGCGTTCTCCGGGGCCGCGCCAAGGCACTTGCCGCAGCCATTGCACAGCGCCGGATCGATATACAGCGTGTAGCAGGCGGGGCACTCCATAGCCTTGCAGCGCTTGCGGGTCAGGTGGTCATACCACTCATCGTAGTGGGTCTCCAGAGAGGCCTTGACGAGCTCGGCCGTGCGGACGCTCAGCTCACACTCGTTGGCCTTGATGATGAGCTCACAGCAGTCCTTCAGCAGGTCCAGATCCTCCACGCTGCCCCGGCCGTTGGAGATATCCTCCGGGATCAGGTAGAGCTGATACATACCGTCGCGGCAGAAGGTGCCGTGGCCGCAGATGGCACCGTGGGCCTTGCGGGCGATGCGGGCGGCCTGACAGACCGGGCAGACGCCCTCGGCCAGATTGGTGACTTCCTCAATAGCGGGCAGGCCTTCGGCCGTGATTTCACAGATCTTCTTCATAATGCGCTACCCCCTATCAATATTCCGTCCACAGCTTGGTGCGGTGGATCTGCAGGCGCAGCGGGCACTTCAGGCACCGCGCCGCCTCGGCCTGAGCCTGTTCCTCGGTGAAGTTGTTGTCCACCTTGACAAAGGAGCACTTGCGCTCAGCACAGGGAGTGATGTCTTCCTTCTGACGGGGCAGCTCGGCAAAGCCCTCGATCCGGCCAATATAGGGATCGGCGGCAGGGACCTCCACCAGCTTCTCGTCGATATTGCCGTCGCCGCCCAGAATGGCGTCGATCTGCGCGGCCGCCTCGCGGCCGCCGGCAATGGCGGAAATGACGCTCTTGGTGCCGGTGATCACGTCGCCAGCGGTGTAAACGCCCTCCACGCTGGTCTTGAAGCCGGACTTGCCGGTCTCGGGATCCACGGGATAGCCGGGGCGATTGATCTCCAGGCCGAACTCGGCGGTCAGGTTGGTCTTCTGACCGGAGGCGTAGACGACCACATCGCAGGGCACGAACACTTCGCTGCCCTCCACCTTGTCCACTTCCAGACCGCTGGGGCCGAAGCGGAAGTCGGAGATGGCGAAGCAGTTCAGGCCGGTGACCTTGCCGTTCTCATCGGTGGAGAAGCCGGAGTTGGAGTAACCGGAATAGAGCTTCACGCCCTCTTCCGCAGCCTGATCGATCTCCTCGTCATCGGCGGTCATCTGACCCTTCTCGCGGCTCTCGAGGCAGACCACGCTGACCTCGGCGCCAAGACGAACGGAGGAACGGGCCACGTCATAGGCCACGTTGCCGCCGCCGTAGACCAGCACCTTGGTGCCGGGGCCGATCTCGGGCGTGGTCTTGGTGCCCATGGAGATGTCGCGCAGCACATCCAGTGCGGTGGCCTCCTGAGCGGGGTTGTGATTCTCCACGGGGATGATCTTGCCCTCGGAGGCGCCCACGGCAA
>USIZ01000211.1 GCA_900554855.1 uncultured Eubacteriales bacterium
AGGCCATGTCCTACAGCCTGACTGCCGGCGGCAAGCGGGTGCGGCCCATCCTAACCATGCAGTTCTGCGCCGCCGCCGGCGGAGATGCGGTGAAAGCGCTGCCGCTGGGCTGCGGCGTGGAGATGCTGCACACCTATTCGCTGATTCACGACGATCTGCCCTGTATGGACAATGACGACCTGCGCCGGGGCAAGCCCACCAATCATGTGATGTTCGGTGAGGCGAATGCGGTGCTGGCGGGCGACGCCCTCCAGACTGCCGCCTTTGAGACCATTCTGACCGCCGACTATCCCGCTAAAGTGCGCGCCGCCGCTGCGCTGGAGCTCAGCCGGGGCGCGGGAAAAGATGGTATGTGTGCCGGACAGGTGCTGGATATCGAAGGCGAACAGCGCCCTTTGTCGCTGGATGAGCTGAAACTGGTCCACCGCAAAAAGACCGGGGCTTTGCTGGAAGCGGCCTGCGTGATCGGTGCCATCGCCGGTGGTGCCTCTGAACTCCAGCTGGAGGCCACCCGTCGCTACGCCGCCGAGATCGGTATGGCCTTCCAGATCCGGGACGACCTGCTGGATCACTTCTCCACCACGGAGGAGCTGGGCAAGCCGGTGGGCAGCGATGAAGAAAACCACAAGACGACGTTTTATACGCTGCTGGGACGCGAGAGCTGTGAGGCGGAGATCCATGCCTGCACAGAGCGGGCTAAGAAGATCGTCTCCGGGGCGTATACGGACAGCGCGTTTCTGTGCGCCATGGCCGACTGGCTGGCGGGCAGAAAGAATTAAGCGAAAAGCGCAGCTGGAAAATGATAAAGGGAGAGGATGCCTGTGTCCGAATGGAAGGGCAAAAATCTCATCGCGATGAGCAATGACGAGTGTTTGCGGGTGTGTGACGAGGTGCGGCAGGAGCTGCTGCGCACCGTCTCCCAGACCGGAGGCCATCTGGCTTCCAATCTGGGCACCGTGGAGCTGACCGTGGCGCTCCATCGCGTGTTTGACTTTGAAAAAGATCGGCTGGTGTTCGATGTGGGACACCAGTGTTATACGCATAAAATGCTGACCGGCCGTGCCGATCAGATGAATACACTGCGCAAGCTGGGCGGCCTGTCTGGCTTTCCCAAACCCCATGAGAGCAGGAGCGATGCCTTTATTGCGGGCCACGCCTCCAACTCCGTCTCCGTGGCACTGGGCATGGCCCGGGCCAGAACACAGCTGGGGGAGGATTACCGGGTCGTCGCTCTGATCGGCGATGGAGCCCTGACCGGCGGATTGGCCTACGAGGGTCTGAGCGACGCAGGCCAGAGCGGGGAAAAGCTGCTGGTCATCCTGAATGACAACGGCATGAGCATTCGCAAGAATGTATGCGGCATCGCAAAACTGCTGGCTCGGCAGCATCTGGGCGAGGGTTATTTGAAATTCAAGCGGGGCTATGGTTCGCTGATGCACACGATCCCCGGCGGAAAGCATATTTACAATCTGACCCACCGGATCAAAAAGGCCATCAAGGGCACTATTCTGCCCAGCACATTCTTTGAAGATTTGGGCTTTGATTATATCGGTCCGGTGGACGGCCATGACTTAAAGGATCTGACCCGCCTGCTGCGATGGGCGGACTCACTGGACGGCCCCGTTCTGCTCCACGTCTGTACGACAAAGGGAAAGGGCTACAAGCCCGCCGAGGATACGCCGGAATACTACCACGGCGTCGGGGCGTTCGACCTGGCAAAGGGCGTTTCTACCAAACCGAAAACCGACTATTCCGCCGTGTTCGGCCAGTGCCTGACGGAACTGGCCGACGAAGACCGGCGTATCTGCGCGGTCACTGCTGCCATGCAGTCTGGCACCGGGTTGGACGGCTTTGCGGAGCGGCACCACGACCGGCTCTATGACGTGGGCATCGCGGAGGGTCACGCCGTCGCCATGTGCGCCGGCATGGCAAAGCAGGGAATGCTGCCCGTATTTGCGGTTTATTCCACGTTTTTGCAGCGCTCCTATGATATGCTGCTCCACGATGTGGCACTCCAGCAGCTTCATGTGGTGTTCGGTGTGGATCGGGCCGGACTGGTGGGCGCCGATGGAGAGACCCATCAGGGTGTGTTTGATCTGGCGTTTCTGTCCACCATCCCCCATATGACGGTGCTGGCTCCGGCCAACTATGCCGAGCTGCGCAGTATGCTCCGCTCGGCGCTTTACGACTATTCCGGTCCGGTGGCTGTGCGCTACCCCCGGGGCACGGAGGACGCGTCCTTCACGCAGGATACCTCTGGCGCACCAGACTGCGTCATCCGGGAGGGAACGCAGTTTACTCTGGCGGGCTATGGCAATCTGATCAGCGAGCTGCTGAAGGCGGCTGACCTGCTGGCGCAGGAGGGGATCTCCTGTGAGGTGCTCAAACTCAATCAGCTGATCCCGCTCCATGCAGAGCAGGTCGTTGCCAGCGTGAAAAAAACGCATCATCTGGCGGTGGTGGAGGAGGTCATCGAGGCCAATTCCGTCGGCCACGCCATTGCGACCGCCCTGGCTGGTCAGGGCGTCGTCGCAGAACATCTGATCCTGCTCAGCTCCGGCATGGAATTTGTGCCTCACGGCAGTGTGGACGAGCTGCGCAGACTGCTGGGCATTGACGCCCAGTCCATTGTAAACAAAGTAAAGGAGGCGCTGGGATGAAGGGAAAACGACTAGATGTGGCGCTGGTGGAACAGGGCTACGCAGAGTCCCGGCAAAAGGCCCAGGCCTGCATTATGAGCGGCATCGTCTATGTGGACGGGCGCAAGATCGACAAATCCGGCTTTGCCGTCGGCGATGATGCAAAGATCGAGGTGCGCGGCAAGACGCTGAAATATGTCAGCCGTGGCGGCCTCAAGCTGGAAAAGGCCATGCAGACGTTTCCCATCGACCTCACCGATGCGGTGGCCATGGACTGCGGCGCATCCACTGGCGGCTTCTCCGACTGTATGCTCCAGAACGGCGCATCTAAGGTCTACGCCGTGGATGTGGGTTACGGCCAGCTGGACTGGAAGATCCGAAACGATCCCCGGGTGGTGTGCATGGAGCGCACCAATGCCCGCTATCTGACCACGGAGCAGATCCCGGATCCGCTGGACTTCGTGTCCGTCGACGTCTCCTTTATCTCGCTCGGTCTGATCCTGCCTGCGCTGCGTCCGTTGATGAAGGACAGCGGCCAGCTTGTATGCCTCGTAAAACCCCAGTTTGAGGCGGGCAAGGAGAAGGTGGGCAAAAAGGGAGTCGTCCGCGATCCCGCCGTCCACCAGGAGGTGGTCGAGCGGTTTTACGCCCAGGCAGAGCAGTTTGACTTCTCTGTGCGCGGCATGACCTTTTCGCCCATCCGCGGACCGGAGGGCAATATCGAATATCT
>USIZ01000212.1 GCA_900554855.1 uncultured Eubacteriales bacterium
CGCATAGACGCCGGAACGGGTGGGCAAAATCGCACCCGCATCGGTGCCGCCTCCGCGCATAATGTCCTGCTGAACAGCGATATTGGCCTGTTCGGCCACATCGTTCATCCAGCGCACCACCTCGGGCTGGCAAATGACGGAGCTGTCCATCACCTTGACGCCGGGGCCCTTGCCCAGCACGGAGGAGCAGTTGTGGGCCGCACCCAGCAGATCATCCGACATGGTGACATCCACGGCGATACCCACATCGGGATCGACACCGTAGGCCGCGGGACGGATCCCCCGGGTGCCCACCTCCTCCTGGGTGGAGAACACGAACCAGAGATCGTTCTTGGCGTTCTTGATCTGGCTCAAAGCGGAAATCAGCACCGCGCAGCCGGAGCGGTTGTCCAGATACCTGGAGAACACCTTGCCATTCTGCGTGTAACAGGGGGATTCATAGACGCAGGCGTCGCCGATCTGAACCATGGTTTCGGCATCCTCCCGATCCTTTGCACCGATGTCGATGCAGAGGTCATCGACCTTGATCTCTTTATCCTCTTCCTTGTCCTCGGGCAGAGAAACGGTGCCTCTCAGACCGTTTCGGAACACCACGCCCTGACGGCGGATATCCAGCGCAGGCAGCCAGCCAAGGCTGCCAAAGCGGAGGAATCCCTCCTTCTCAATATGGGTGACGATCATGCCAATGCTGTCCATATGGGCAGAGAAGAGCAGCTTCTTGCCCTCGCCCTTCTTGTGGGCAATCAGGCTGCCCATGGCATCAGTACGCACCTCATCCACATAGGGCGCGATCAGATCGGCGATCACGCCGCGCACGCCGTCTTCACAGCCGGAAGGGCCAAAGGCGGCAGTCAGTTTTTCCAGCAATTCGATCAATTCCATATCAACACTCCTCTGCCACCGCCGCAATGAACAGGCGGGCAAGTTTCAGCATATTTTCACAGTCCTCGATGGAGGCCACGCTGGAGGGCGAATGAATGTTCCGCACAGCTACGGCCAGTCCGGCTGCCCGGACGCCCTCGCGGCTTCTCTGAATGGTGCGAGCATCGGTGCCGCCGGCCACCCGGTGCTTGGTCTGCCATGGAATCTTGTTCTCCTCAGCCAGACGGCGCAGCAGCTCAAAGAGGCCGCGGTCATAGATGGTGCCGCCGTCCATAAAAGGGATCACCGGGCCAAGGCCGGGGGCGCAGACCTTCATATGCTCCGGCGTGCTGGGAATATCAGAGGCCGTAGTGCCCTCCACTACCAGTGCGATCTCGGGATGTACGGAGAAGGCATAGGCAAAGGCACCCCGGGTGCCCACCTCTTCCTGCGTGGAGAATGCAAAGGTGCAGTCCATAGGCAGCTCCTCTTTCAGCAGCTCCAGCATCACCGCGCAGCCCACCCGGTCATCGATGGCCTTGGCCTTCAGCAGGCCGCTGCCAAACTCCACGCACTCCGGGTCAAAGACCGCCACGTCGCCCAGCTCCACGAGCTTTTCCGCTGCTTCCCTGTTCTCGGCCCCCATGTCCAGATAGAGCTCTGTCATTTTTGGCACACTGCGGCGCTCCTCCTTAGTGGTCAGGTGGATGGGCTTACTGCCAATCACGGCGGGAATACGGTGCGAACCGACATAAACCCGTTTCCCCATCAGCACCCGGCGATCGATGCCGCCTACGCTGTCAAAACGAAGCGTGCCGTCATCCTCGACACGGGTGATCATCAGGCCGACCTCATCCATATGTGCGGAAAGCAGCAGGCGATCGCCAGTGGCCTTTCTGCCCTTCTTGAACACGATCAGATTGCCCATGGCGTCGGTGCGGATGCTGTCGGCATAAGGTTCGGCCTGTGCGCGGATAAAGACACGGGTCTCATCCTCCCAGCTGGAGACTCCACTCAGGGCACAGAGTTCTTTTAATGTATTCAGCATTCCGGAACCTCCTCTCCCAGCCTGCGCACAACGGCGGCCAGCAGCTTGGCTGTCTGCTCAATGTCATTCAGATCCACCACTTCCATAGGCGTGTGCATATAGCGCAGCGGGATAGACAGCACCTGAGTGGCGATGCCGTCCCGGGCGGTCTGGATTCCCCATCCATTGGTGCCGGTATCACCGCTCATGATCTCCAGCTTATAGGCGATGCCCTCCGCCTTAGCGGTATCCTTAAAGCGCTGCGTCATCCAACGGGCCATATTGGGGCCGACGCCGATGACCGGGCCGGCGCCCAGTGGAAACCCCTTGTCCTTGGACACGTCGGGCTGGGTGGCAAAGGTGACATCCACCGCCACGGCGCAATCCGGATGCAGATCGTAGGCGGCGCAGAGCGCACCCTCCCCGCCTGTCTCCTCAAAGTTGCTGCCCAGCACGCAGATATCCACATCCAGCACATCGTCCTTCAGCAGCTCCAGCGCACGCAGAAGCACACAGAAACAGGAGCGGTCATCCAGCGCTTTGCCGGTCACCCGGCTTCCCTGGAGCCGGGTCAGGCCTTCGCGGTAGACCGCAGTCGTACCGATGGGATAGCGCTTCCTGGCTTCTTCCTGAGTAAGACCCACATCAATGCGCAGATGCTCCAGCGCCACAGCCTTCTCCCGCTCTGCTGCGGACAGCACATGGGGCGGCTTGGAGGCTACTACACCAAAGCCGGCCGGCTGAGTCATCAGCGTCAGCTCACGGCCGGACAGCATCCGCACATCCACGCCGCCCAGCGTCGAAAACCGCAGGAAGCCGTCTTCATGACCCGTGACGATAAAGCCGATCTCATCCAGATGAGCGTCCAGCAGTACCAATTTGGCGTTTTTCTTTCCGCAGCGGCGGATACCCATCACATTGTTCAGTCTGTCCCGGCGGAGTTCATCCACCAGCGGACGGAGCATCTCCTCCGCCAGATCGGCTACTGCGCCGATATTGCCGGACGGACCGGCGGCACAGCACAGGCGCTGCAGTGATTCAAACAGTTCCAATCCGTTTTCTCCTCTCATTTCAACTCCCGAACGATGCGCTTGAAGGTATCGCCGCGAACCATGAAATTTTTGAATCGATCGAAGGAGGCACTGGCCGGGGACAGAATAACCACGTCGCCGGGCTGTGCCAGCGTCTGAGCCTTTTTGATGGCCGCCTCAAAGTCGTCAATGTCATAGATGGGCAATTTCCGGGGATCGTATCCCTCGGCCTGCTCCGCCGCCGCGCGGATCTTCGGCGCAGTCGCACCGGTAAGCACCATGGCTTTGACGTGCGCCACCAGATCGGGCCCGAGCACATCGTAAGGGATATGCTTATCGTAACCCCCGGCGATCAGAATAACCTTCTGCTTGAAGGCGCGCAGACCCGCAATGGTACGGGAGGGGCTGGA
>USIZ01000213.1 GCA_900554855.1 uncultured Eubacteriales bacterium
GACCCGGATGGCTTACAAGATCTGCGACGATCAGCCGACAGTGGATGAGATTCGCAGGATGATTGACACAGAACATCAGCATAAAAACAAAGTTCTGCCCGAAATGCTCGGGTTTCTGGCCACCGCATTCTTTTATGCCATTTTCTTCGGCGGTGATATCCGGGACGGCGCCGCTGCCATTCTGGTCTCCGCCCCGGTGTACGGGCTGAATCTGGCGCTGAACCGGCAGCTGCACAACAGCCAGAGCCGCCTGCTGTTCACCTTTCTGGCCAGCTTTCTGTCCGGCTGTCTTGCTCTCTGGTCCGTCCGGCTGGGACTCGGACACCACGCGGATAAGATCATGATCGGCGAGGTCATGTTGCTGATCCCAGGGCTCAGTCTGGTCAACGGCGTGCGGGAGCTGTTTTACCGGGACATCGTCACCGGCACCTATCGGCTGGTGGAGGCACTGATCCTTGCCGTGGCCATTGCCGCCGGATTCGGCGTTGCGATTATTCTGTTGGGAGGTGGATTGGCATGAATACAGCCGCTGTTCAGATCCTGACCGGCGCTGCCGGTGCTGCCGCCTTTGCGCTCTATGTCCATATGCGGCCCAAACTGCTGCCTGCCGCCGCCTTTGGCAGCGTGCTGGCCTGGGGCGTGTATCCGCTGACCTATCACTTCCATCCGCACCTTTTTTTCTGCAATATGCTGGCGGCGGTTGTTGTCTATGTCTGGTGCAAAATTCTGGCCCGGCTGCTGAAAATGCCGGTGACCACCTTTCTCGTTCCGGGCATCTTCCCTCTGCTTCCCGGCGGATATCTCTACTACACCATGCTGGCCCTACTCAACAGGCAGGCCGAGTTGTTCCGCAGCAATGCAGTGTGTACCATCGCCACGACGCTTGGCATCGCCTGCGGTGTGGTCGCCGCCGCTATTGTGGCCAACACGATCCTCGACACAGCGGAACGGCTGCGAAAGCGTAATGGGAGCGGGAGACAGATATAAATACCTCACCACGGCATAAAATGGGCTGGCTCGCTTTGGGCGAGTCAGCCCATTTTATATTTTTTAGTTGTCTTTCGGTGTAAATTGTGTATAATGTAAGATTATAGTTAATTCCTTCTAAACTTCTCATTAAGAAGAATTGGATATGAGATCATATATCGACCGGTACACGGTTCACGACAACGTCCGGGATTGAAAGGGACAGGCTCCGGTCATCAAAATTCTGTCCTGCTGTACGAAGATTAACGATAGAGGGTTTAATATGGCATATAAAGTTGATAACGCTGTTATTATGGCGGCAGGTGCTTCCAGTCGATTTGCTCCGCTCTCCTACGAGATGCCGAAGGCACTCATCCCTGTGCGGGGCGAGGTGCTGATCGAGCGGCAGATCCGCCAGCTTCAGGAGGCCGGCGTGCCGGAGATCATTGTCGTCACCGGCTACAAACACGAGTGCTTTGACTATCTGGCGGACAAATTCCACGTCAAGCTGGTACACAATCCCGAGTATCATGTGCGCAATAACCACTCCAGCATCTATGCGGTGCGGGACTATCTGCGCAACTCCTACATCTGCTCGTCGGACAATTATTTTACGAAGAACCCCTTTGAAGCAGAAGTGGACGACGCCTACTATGCTGCCGTCTATGCCGACGGAGAGACGCGTGAATGGTGCATGGAATCTGATCCTACCGGCTATGTAAACCGCGTGCAGATCGGCGGCTGTGACGCATGGTATATGCTGGGACACGTCTTCTGGAACGAGGCTTTCACGCAAAAGTTTCTGCGTATTTTGGAGCGGGAGTATGATCTGCCCGAGACGGCAGACAAGCTCTGGGAGGCCATCTATATGGAGCATCTGGACGAGCTGAAGCTGCGCATTCGCAAATACGACGCTGACTTCATTTTTGAATTTGACAGTCTTGATGAACTGCGCGCCTTTGATCCCAGTTACTGTGGCAACACCCGTTCCGCGATCATCAAGCAGCTCGCCGCCGAGCTCGGCTGTTCCGAGGCCGACTTGAACGACTTCACCGCATTGAAGGCGTCAGTCGGCACAGAAGCCGTTGGATTTACATTCCGCCGCGGAGCTGAGCTTTATCGTTATCTCTATGCTGAAAATAAATTAGAAAAGGATGAAACCAAACATGCCAAAAGGAATTGTCGAAACTGATCTGCCAAAGATCAGTGCCCTGCTGGAGCAGGTCAGCGGTCACTCTGACTATACCGATATTCAGCGTATGGGCGGACTGACCAACCGCACCTATCGAGTCAGCTTTGCCGACGGTGTACAATATGTACTCCGCATTCCCGGCGAAGGCACGGAAGAAATGATCGTCAGAGATGATGAGCATACCAGCACCAATCTGGCCTGCTCTCTTGGCATTGATGCCCAGCTGCTTTACTTCGGCAAAGATGGCGCAAAGGTGACCGAATTTGTCCCCGGCGCAGTCACCATGTCTGCCGACACCATGAAGGAACCCCACCGCATCCAGCAGGCTGCCGCACTGCTCCGCAAGCTGCATAGCTGCGGAGAAAACACCGGAGTACCTTTTGAAGTGTTCGACATGGCTGCCGGCTATGAAAAGATCATCTCCGACAACAATGTGCCCATGTTTGACGATTATACCGACGTCAAGGCAACCGTTATGGCCATCAAGCAGGAGGTGGATGCACACGGCGAGGCTCCGAAGGTTCCCTGCCACAACGATCCGCTGTGCGAGAACTGGGTGGTCTCCGACGCCGACCGGCTCTATCTCATCGACTGGGAGTATGCCGGCATGAATGACGGTATGTGGGATGTGGCCGATGTATCCATCGAAGCCGGTTATGGACATGCAGAGGACGCACAGATGCTGGCCGCCTACCTGGGGCGTGAGCCGGAAAGCGCCGACTGGAAGCATCTGCTGGCCAGCAAGCTCTATGTGGATTACCTCTGGACGCTGTGGGCCAAGACCCGCGTGCCCTTTGACGGTCAGAGCATGGAGGATTGGGCCGCCGAACGCTATGCCCGTCTGAAGAACAATATCGCTGAATTTCGGCGTATTTAAATCACCTGTCAAAATCCGAAAATCTGAGAAAGAGGAGAAATGATCCTATGCTTTATGGTATTGCAGCCGGCATGACCTGGGCGATCGAGACGGTCGTGCTGGGTATTGCGCTGGCAATGAGCCCCTTCTGCTCCACGGAACAGGCTGTGTTCCTGGCTCCTTTCGTGAGCACCTTCCTGCATGACGCCTGCTCCGCTATCTGGGCCACGATCTACAACGCCGCCCGAGGCAATCTGAAAAAGGTCGGTCACGCTGCCTTCAAGACCAAAGGCGGCAAATTTGTCATG
>USIZ01000214.1 GCA_900554855.1 uncultured Eubacteriales bacterium
TCCCTACAGACGCTCTTCCGATCTTTTGAAGCGGAAGATGTTGCGCAGGGAGACCTTGTGCAGGAATTTCAGATGCTTCCAGAACCCGACCCAGCGCTCCAGCAGGATTCGTTTCCCTGCGGTGGGGGTCTTGGGGCGGATCAGGTCGGCGGGGGTGCTGCGCATCTCGTGGCGGCAGGCCAGCCACGTCACTCCGGCGGAACAGAGCAGGCTGGCCGCCAGAGACAGCGCCAGCAGCCACCAGTGATAGACGCAGATGTAGCCGGGAATATTGTAGAGCATTTTGTAAGCCGTCCACAGGACAAGCGGGAAGAGCCAGCCGCCAAGGAAAAATCCGGCCAGACAGCCGATCAGCGCCGCGCTGCCGGAGTAAATGAGGTATTTGGCGAGAATGGAGCCCCGGCTGTAGCCCAGCGCCCGAAGCGTGCCGATCTGAGTGCGGTCATCGTCGATCATGCGGGTCATGGTGGTGGAGCACACCAGTGCGGCGATCAGGAAGAAGAACACCGGGAAGACGGCACTCAGACGATCAACGATCATGGAGTCGCTTTTGAATCCCACATAACTGCTGTTGCTGCTCTTGCGGTCAAGCACATAGAGTGTGGGCTCCTTCAGATCGGACAGTTCGTCCCGAGCCTTGCCGATCTGTTCTTCGGCATCGGAGATCTTTTCGGTGAATTCGTTGACACCGTCCTGATACTGCGCAAGGCCGTCTTCATAGTCTGCAAGGCCGGAGCGGTAGGCGGCGATGCCGCTTTCAAACTGCTCCAACTGTGCTTTTGCCTCGTTCAGCTTGGCGGTCTGGGCAGTGCGCTGGTCATCCAGTTCTGCTTTCCCGGCGTTGTACTGATTCCAGCCTTCATCCAGCCCGGCGCGCATCTGGTTGAGCTGCTCCTCACTGCGATTCAGCTCATCCGCCGCAGCGTCCAGCTGGATCTTCTGGGCATTGAGCTGTGCTCTCGCCTCGTCCAGCTGAGCTTTGGCATCCGCCAGAGCCTGACCGCTTGCCTCCAACTGCTGACGGGTCTGCTCCAGCTGGGCCTCCATAGCTGCCGCCTGTTCCGGGGGCAGAAAGTCTTTTACTGCATCGAATTGTGCCTTGGCCTGCTCATATTGATCGAGTCCGGCTTGATAGGCGGCATAATTGCTGTCATATTCCGCCTGATTTGCCATGAGCGTGTCATAACCGCTCTGCCACAGGGCCAGATTCTGCTCGTACTGTGTCCGCCCTGCGTCCAGCTGAGCCATGCCGTCGGCGTAGGTCTGCTCCATGGCGTTCAGCTGGTCGGCGCTGTCGCTGAGCTTTTGCTCGCCCTCGGAGAGGGCTTGTTCCAGCTGTGCTTTGCCGTTGTTGTACTGGGTCCATCCGGCCGACAATGCATCGTCCCAGCTGATGTAATCGCTCTTGAGCCGGGCCGCGCCCTCGTCCAGCTGGGCCTTTGCCTCGTCCAGCTGAGCCTTGGCGTCTGCCAGCCGGCTCTCACCGCGGGTCAGTTCAGCGGCGGCGTCCTCCAACTGAGCTTTGGCGTCATCCAGATCGGCCTGCGTCTCCGCCTTTTGATCGTTCAGCTCCCGCTCCGCGTTGCTGAGCTCGGTTTCGGCATCTGATTTCAACGTTTCATAGCGGTTCGTGACCGATACCGTCGCGCCGTCCTCCACGGCATCGGTCAGCTGCTCGACGGCGGCATCGTATTCATCGGAGTACAGCGGATACTCTGCACACTTGACGTATAACTCGGTGTAATACTCATAGTGAAATCCATCCTCGGGGAGGAGCACAAAGCCGTAGACGCTCCCGCTCCCCAATGCGGAGGTGCCCCGCTGGACGTCCATATAGAAGGGGGACTCTACTCGGCCCACGACGGTGTACTCCTGATAGGTAAAGGCGTCCAGCGTGTCTGCATCGTTGTCATCGGCCAGACGGATGGTCTGCCCGATGCGCGCGGAACCGAACACCTTGGCATCCACCACGCACTCATTGGCCTTCTGGGGAAGTCTGCCCTCAATCAGGTGAGGTAAATTGATGCCGCCGGTCAGCATACGGGCGCTCAGCACCCGCTCGGTAGAGCCGTCCATCCAGAGAAAGTCCCGGTTGATACTGCCGACGGCGGCAGTAACACCGTCGCATTTGGACACCGCCGCCACGTCGTCGTCATCAAAGCCGAGGGTGCTCAGCAGACGCAGATCATAGAGCTTCGTCTCGTCCAGATAGTCGGTGGCGGTGGCAATCATGGCGGGACGGGTCAGCTTCAGACCGGAGAAAAAGGCCACACCCAGCATAATGATGAGCAAAATGGCAATATAGCGTCCCAAGCTGCCCGTAATGCTGCGCCGTATATTCTTTTTCAGTGCTTTTGTCATCGTATCACAGCCTTACCACTCGATCTGCTCAACGGGTACTACATGGTCGTTCATGCGCACGGAGTGAATGGCGCCGCTCTTGACCCGGATCACCCGGTCGGCCATGGCGGCCAGCGCACCATTGTGGGTGATAATAACCACGGTCATGCCGTCCCGGCGGCAGGAATCCTGCAACAGCTTCAGAATTGATTTGCCGGTCTCATAGTCCAGCGCGCCGGTGGGCTCGTCGCAGAGCAGCAGTTTCGGATGTTTGGCCAGCGCCCGGGCAATGGATACTCTCTGCTGTTCGCCGCCGGAGAGCTGGGCAGGGAAGTTGCTCATGCGGTTTCCAAGGCCAACAGCCTTCAGCACCTGATCGGCGGGAAGAGAATCGGGGCAGAGTTGGGCGGCGATCTCCACGTTTTCCAGAGCGGTCAGATTGGGGATAAGATTGTAAAACTGGAACACAAAGCCAATGTCAAAGCGGCGGTAATTTTCCAGTTGAGTCCGGCTGTAGCTGCTGATCTCTGCGCCATCCATGATGACCTGTCCGTGGGTCAGGGTGTCCATGCCACCCAAAATATTTAGCAGGGTGGTCTTGCCCGCGCCGGACTCGCCTACGATCACGCAGAACTCACCCTTCTGGATCTCAAAGCTGGCGTCAGAAAGCGCCCGCACCTCAACATCGCCGGTCTTATATATTTTCGTCACGTCTTTGAACTGCACAAATGCGCCCATAGCGATCCCTCCCTTGCGTGTGCTCTCTATTTATACTAATTATAACAGATATGAAAGAAATGTCCTAAACAATTCGTGAATTTATAGGGAGGACTTTAGCGCACGGCGCCGCAAAAATCCCCCGCCTATTCACGGTGAAACAGGCGGGGGAACATTGATTTGATTATTGAGCGGATACACGCATGGCCTCTTCAGAGGTCTCCTGCATGAACTGCTGGGTGTAGAGCCGGTAGTAA